>JACOTK010000056.1 GCA_016178435.1 Actinomycetota bacterium | reverse complement strand
ACTAGGACGTGGGCGTCTTCTCCTTCGCCTCGAGCGGAGCCTTCCGTGGGGCGCGGGTTCCGGCGGCACCGTTGACCTTCGCCCTTGTCGTCGGTTTCGCCCTTGTCGTCGGCTTCGTCGCCCGCCTCGTGCCGATCGGGCGATCGCCGATGCGCTGTTGCCAAGATAGGACGTGACCACCTCGGCATCGCGGATGACCGAACGGGGCTTGCCGTCCGCGATGATCTCACCGAGGTTCATCGCGACGAGCCGGGCTCAAAATGCGGGCCAAGGACATGGGAGCCAAACCGTGGCTGCGCACCAGGAAAGCGTGCACCAGAAAGGCGACCTCCGTGGGATCAAGACCGTCGACCCGGAGAGGATCACTGCAATACTCCTGGAGCGGACGACGGGATTCGAACCCGCGACCCTCACCTTGGCAAGGTGATGCTCTACCAGCTGAGCCACGTCCGCGTAAGGGCGTCACTCTACCAACAGTGTGGTGACTTCGTGGAACTCCCTGGGTAATCGCAGGTTGCGGAAGGCCCGACAGTACCCTGGCGGGACCGTGCCATCCTCTCCTGCTGCCACCTCATCGCCTGCAGGCCTACGCATTCTCTATGCCGCGACCCTGTGCAACTTCACGGCGTTCGGCATCTTCTATGCCGCGATCCAGCTCTACGTGAAGGACGAGCTGCATGCCGACCAGGGTGCGGTCGGGCTGGCCGTGGGGGCGTTCTCGATCAGCGCGTTGCTCGTGAGGCCCTGGGTCGGTCGCAACATCGATGTTCGGGGCCGTCGACCCTTCCTGATCGGTGCACTCACCCTCCTCGCACTGTCGTCCCTCGGCTTTCTGGTGGCCCATTCGGTTGCCGTCGTCGTTCTCCTACGCCTTATGCAGGGTGCGGCGGGCGGCGCCTTCTACACGACGGCCGCCGCCACGGCCACCGACCTCGCCCCCTCCGATCGCCTTGCCGGCGCGATCGCCCGGTTCTCACTGTTCCTCTACGCCGGTATCGCCATCGGCCCCTCCATCGCCGAGGTGATCATCGACCGGGCCGGCTTCACAGCCCTGTGGTTCGTGCCGGCGACATTGGCAGCCATTGGCATTGCCTGTGTCCGGATGCTCCCCGAGTCGGGAACCTCGGCCATCGCTCGCCGCGCCGAGCTGGGCGCATCGCCACGTCGACTCCTCCACCCTGCGGCCATCGGACCTGGGCTCGTCCTGATGACAACGGGAATGGGCTACGCGTCGATCACCGGGTTCTCGAGCCTCTACGCCCGCCACATCGACCTCTCGTCGCCGGGACTGCTCTACGCCGTCTTCGCGGTCACGGTCATCGGTGGGCGTCTCGTCTCGGGACCCCTTGCCGATCGCAGCGATCGCACCACCATCTCGCTGATCGGCATCCTCCTCGCCGCCATGGGGCTCGGAACACTGGCCGCCGTGCAGGAGCCAACGGCTGCGTTCGTGGGAGTGGCCGCGTTCGGCGCCGGCTTCGCCCTGATCTTTCCGGCATTGATGGCCTTCACGGTTGATCGGGTCGACGATCACGAGCGAGGCGAAGCCCTCGGGTCGTTCACCGCCTTCATGGACATGGGCACCGGCGGAGGTGCGCTGCTGATCGGACGCCTTGCCGACAACTTCGGCTTCGGCGCCGCCTACGGAACCCCTGCCGTGCTCTGTGCGATCGGCGCCGTGCTCCTTGTCAGGCTCGGCCGCCGCCACCGGGAAGCGGGCCGACGCGAGAGCGTGGACCTCGACGGTTTCCCGCTTCCCGTCGAGTAGCGCCTCCGATCACCGCTCGACGCCGAACACGCCGAGCTCGGAGAGGGAACAGGGTCAGGAACCGGCGCCCGAGGCGGCCAGTGCCTGCATGACGTCGGCGATGATGTCATCGGGGTGCTCAAGACCCACCGAGACACGGACCAGCCCCTCGCCGATGCCCATCATCTCGCGGTCCTCGTCGGGCAGGTTGGCCGCCGTCGTCGATGCGGGATGGGTCATGAGGGTCTCGGTGCCGCCGAGGGAGGTGGCCACATGGGCGAGGTGAACCGATTCCACGAAGCGCCTCCCGGCCTCCAGGCCTCCGGCGAGGTCGAAGCTCAACATGCCGCCGCCCATGTCCATCTGGCGCTTCGCCAGGTCGCGCTGCGGATGCGACTCCAGCCCGGGGTAATTGACGCGAAGGACGCCTTCATGACCATCGAGTGCCTCGGCAAGGCGCAGGGCCGACTCACTCTGTTGGCGAATGCGCACACCGAGGGTGCGGATGCCCCGAAGGCCGTTGAGCGCATCAAAGGGGGACGCAACAGCTCCGTGAATGGTGTGGTAGCTCCAGATCCATTGGATGAGATCCTCCGCTCCGGCGACGACGCCGAGGGTGGCATCGTTGTGGCCCGCAAGGCTCTTGGTGGCGGAATGGACCACGAGGTCGAAACCGTGTGCGAGCGGGCGCTGGATCATCGGACCGGCAAAGGTCGAATCCACCACCTTGATCGGTCCGGGAATGGCGCCCACGGCTTCGAGATCGACCAGTTGCATGACGGGGTTCGCAGGGGTTTCCACAAAGATCAAGCGGGTACGTCCAGGCTGGACCGCTGCGGCGAATCCCTCCGAATCGGTGGCATCGACATAGGTGACGTCGATGCCGAACCTCGGGCACACCATCTGGAAGAGGAGCGACGTCGCCGAGTAGAGCTGGCTCTGCGCCACGATGTGATCACCCTGTGAGCACATGGCGAGCACCGAAGACGAGACCGCTCCCATCCCCGAGCCGAAGGCCTGAGCGGCTTCCGCGCCTTCGAGCGCGGCCAAGGCCTCCTCGAACGCCCGCACCGTCGGATTGCCGTAGCGACTGTAGAACTCGGTGACCCGCGGGGTCGTCGCGAGTCGACGGCCCTCCTCGATCGTGGCGGACTCATAGGTGGTCGTGGCCCACAGGGGCGTCGACAACGAACGCCCGTTGGCGCTGCGCCCCGCCACGATGGCCCGGGTCTCGAGGTGGTACGACAGTTCCTGCTCGTCGGTCATGTGCTCACCACATCCTTTTCAACCTTGTCGAGAAACTCCGTGAGCGCGTCGCCGACCTGATCGAGGTCGATGAGGAAGGCGTCATGGCCGTGGGGGCTGTCGATCTCGACATAACGACTCTCGGTTCCCTGCGCGTCCAACAACTCGTGAATCTCGCGCTGTTGATAGGGCGGATAGAGGGAATCCGACTTGATGCCCATGTTCAGCGTCGGCACACCGATTCGTGACAACGCCTGGGCGACACCGCTTCGGCCGCGACCGAGATCGTGGAGGTCCATGGCCTTCGACATCGCCAGATAGGAGTTGGCGTCGAATCGTCGGGCCAACTTGGCACCCTGGTACTCGAGGTAGCGCTCGACCTCGAAACGCTGCCAGAGCGAGAAGCCGTCCAGTGGCTCGACCACCTCTCGCCCGAATCGATCGGTGAACACGTCATCGGTGCGGAAGGTCACCTGGGCAACCATGCGTGCCGTCGCAAGCCCCGCCGTGGGCCCCTCGCCGGGGGCGGCGTCGTAGTAGTCGCCGCCGTTCCAGCCCGGGTCGAGACGGATGATTCGTCGCCCCGTGCTCCACCAGGCGATCTGTTGGGCGCTGGCAGCGGCGGCGGTCGCGATGGGCACGAGGGACGCGACCCGCTCGGGAAACATGACGCCCCATTCGAGGGCCTGCATGCCGCCCATGGACCCACCGATCACACTCAGCCAGCGCCGTACGCCAAGCTCGTTGGCCACGACCACCTGTGCGCGCACCATGTCGCGAATCGACACCACCGGAAACGCCGAGCCGTAGGGTCGACCGGGCGCATCGGATGTCGCCGGGCGAGGTGACGACGGTCCCGTCGTTCCCTGGCAGCCACCCAGGACGTTGGCGCACACCACGAAGTAGCGATCGGTGTCGATCGCTCGCCCGGGCCCGATCAGACCATCCCACCACCCCGGCGTCGGATGACCCTCGACCAGGGGGCCCGCGGCATGGCTGTCACCGGTGAGGGCATGGCAGACCAGCAGAGCGTTGTCCGCTCGAGCGTTCAGCTCTCCCCAGGTCTCGTACGCGACGGTGATGTCGCCCAACATGCCGCCGCCCTCGAGCACAAACGACCGATCCGTGGCGAAGGACACGAAGCGCCGTTGCCCCGGCGGGTCACCAGGACGCCAGGCACCGGAGACGGGAAGGGGGACGCTCATCCGTCCAAGGGTATCGCCGCGGGCTCGATGATCTGATCCTCCGACGGGTCCGGGGTAACGGGCCCGCTGTCGAGCACGGGCACATCATCGAGCACGGCCGGCACCTGGGGCGCAAGAAGCTCCACGGCGACGACAAGTCCCACCAACGCGAGTGCGAACACCACCGTGGTGCTCTGCAGCCCGATCACATCGGCCACCGTCCCCTGGAGCAGCGAGCCGACAGGATAGAGAACGCCCAGCGCCACGAAATAGAGGCTCAGAATACGCCCTCGGAACACCACGGGGGCTCGCAGCTGCACCACGGTCGACAGACCCGACAGGATGCCGATGT
>JACOTK010000210.1 GCA_016178435.1 Actinomycetota bacterium | reverse complement strand
GTTCGTCTGGTGATCGACAAGGCATCCGAGGGCGAATCCACCAATGCAACCGTTCGCACCTGGGTCAGCCAGACGGTTCGAGCCCTGCCCATGGTGAGTGCCTGGGAGATCAGCCTTCCGGCATCAGGGAACACGAGCAACGTCGACGCAGCTCAGGGCCTGCTGTCGAGCGCGGTTATGGCCGCGGAGCAGAATCGTCGTGTCGGTCAGCTGGTCGGCATCGGGCTTCCCTCGGACCTGGCGGGCAACTCGGTGCTGTGGGATCGCCTCCATGACGCCCTTTCGGAGGACGCTCGTTCACGTGTGAACTTTGTCGGCGTCTCGGTTCCGGGCGTATCCCTGGACAAGGGGCAACGCGCCTTGCTGCTCGAGACGGTTCGTGCTGCGGTATCGGGCTTTCATCCAGAGCCGGTTCCGATCTCCGTCAGCGTGGCCACCTCGTCGGCCGACGTCGCGACGGTTGCTCGGGAATGGGCGGCCTCCACAGCCGACCTTCCGACCTGGCTGCTCTCGTTCGAGCTCGCCGACAAGCCATCGGCGGCGAGCATGCACGCGGCGATGCTTGCTCTTCCGGCTCTCCATCGCAGCGTGAAGCCATGAGCTCGGTGCAGTCCGTGATGACGTCCCTGCGGTCCCGACCGGGTTTTCCCGACACCCCGATCAAGCGCGCCGTGGCGTCGGTGGTGGGCGGCCTCCTGGTCTGGTTGGTGGCGAACCTCCTCCTCCCCGAGGGCCTGCCGTTGGGGGTCGTGATCCTGGGCCTGGTCTTCGGCTCGCTGCACGGGATGACGGCACTCGGCCTGGTGTTGGTCTACCGGGCAACGCGCGTGGTGAACTTCGCGCAGGCCGAGATCGGCGGCCTGGCATCTGCCGTCGCCGTGCTCATGGTGACCGGCAACGGGCTTCCCTATCTCGTGGCCGTGCCGCTGGGGCTGCTTGCAGCAGCCGCAACCGGACTCGCGGTGGATGCCGTGGTGGTGAAGCGCTTCGAGCGATCGCCTCGCCTGATCTTCACGGTGGCGACCATCGGTGTCGCTCAGATCATCGGCGCCACCCAACTCGCCCTGCCCTCGCTGTTCGGCAACCTGAGACCCTTGTCGGGCTTCACGACGCCCTTTCGGCTCAAGCTCACGATCGGGCCGATTCTCTTCACGGGCGACCACGTCCTCGCCTTGGTCGTCGCGGTGCTCGCTACCCTCGGGCTGCGATGGTTCCTGTCGCGCACCGATGCCGGTGTTGCCATTCGAGGCGTGTCCGACTCGGTCGAGCGAGCCATGCTGCTCGGTGTTCCGGTGCGATCGCTCTCGCGTCTCACCTGGGTGGTGGCCGCTCTCTTGTCCGGCGTGGGGGTGCTCCTGGCCACGCCGATTCGTGGGGTGAATGTCGGCGTCATCGCCGGGGCGTCATCCCTGTTGCCCGCATTGACCGCAGCGGTGCTCGGTCGCATGACCAGCCTGTGGCGCACGATGGCAGCGGCATTGCTGTTGGGCGTGTTCCAACAGGCCATCTTCTGGTCGTTCCCGCGCTCGACGGTCGTCGATGTCGTCCAGGTGGTCATCGTGCTGGGCGCGTTGCTGCTCCAGCGGGAGGCCTTCAAGCGTGGAGGGCGAGTCGACGGCGAGAGCCTCGTGCAACTCGTGCGCCCGATCCCTGCGGCGATCCGTGACCTGCCGGTGATGCGGGGCATCCGACTCGGTCTCACCGCGCTCCTCGCCCTGGTCGCCCTCACCGTTCCGCTCCTCCTGTCGGATGCGAACATCAGCCTGTTGGCCAACATCGCGATCTACGCCATCGTGGCCGTCGCCCTTGTCATCCTCGTGGGCTGGTCGGGGCAGGTGAGTCTCGGCCAGTTCGCCTTCGTCGGCATCGGTGCAGGCGTGACAGGGGGCCTCATTGTCAACGGCGGAGCGGATCTGCTGGTGGCGCTGGCCGCAGGCGCGGCGATCAGCGCCATTGCCGCGGTCCTCGTCGGCCTGCCGGCACTGCGGATCCCGGGACTGTTCCTCGCGGTCGCGACCCTCGCCTTCGCCGTGCCGGTGTCGTCGTTCCTCCTCAGCTCAACGTATTTTCCGAGCCTCACGCCCGCACAGATCCCTCGTCCCGAATTGCTCGGGGGGCGAATCTCGATCGAGTCCGAGTTCTCGTTCTACGTGTTCTGCCTGTTGGTCCTGGTTCTGGTCCTGGTCGCGGCTCGCAACCTCCGCATGAGTCGAACCGGGCGCGTCCTGGTGGCGGTCAACGACAACGAGCGCGCGGCGGCGGGGTTCTCGGTCAGCCCGGTGCGCACCAAGCTCTTCGCGTTCGGGTTGGCGGGTGCCATTGCAGGGCTCGCGGGAGGGCTCTATGCGCTGGGCGTGCGTGGCATCGGGTTCGGTGCGTACAACCCCGAGCAGAGCCTGCAGGTCTTCACGATGGTGGTCGTGGGCGGCCTGGGGTCGTTGTCGGGGGCAATTCTCGGGGCGGTCTACGTCCAACTGGCGATGTACTTCCTCGACGGGGCCATGCAGTTGCTGGCCACCGGTGCCGGGCTCCTGGTGTTGCTCATGGTCATTCCGGGTGGTCTCGGCGAGATCCTCTACCGGATTCGTGATCGGTTCATCGCAAAGGTGGCGAGCGATCGAGGCATCGACGCCCCCGGGTTCCTCGCGGCCGATGAAGCGGTGGACGCACTCGCCGAGAGCATCGCAACCGGGTTGTCCAATGGCGCCGCGTCCAATGGCGCCGCGGCGAATGGCAGTGGGTCGAACGGTCATGGACCTGCCGAGGTTGCCACGGCCCATCTGGGCTGGGAAGGCGTCGACGCTCACTACGGTCAGGTGCAGATCCTCTTCGGCGTCTCCGGGGGGGTCGCGAAGGGCGAGATCCTGGGACTTCTGGGGACAAATGGCGCAGGGAAATCAACCCTC
>JACOTK010000191.1 GCA_016178435.1 Actinomycetota bacterium | reverse complement strand
GTCCTGCTCGAGCAGGTGCACGGGAGCCCCGCCGGCGACGCCTGCGGCATTGACCAGGATGTCGATACGACCGTGCGCCGCCACCGTCGCCTGCACAGCCGCGGCCACGCCCGGCTCGTCACGCACGTCGCCCCCATGGAATCCCGCGAGATGGGCTCCACCCTCGGGCGCCTCGCCGAGGTCGAAACCGACCACGACGGCGCCCTCGTCGGCAAAGCGCTGCGCGCATGCCGCTCCGATCCCCGACGAGGCTCCGGTGACGAATGCAACCTTCTTGTCCAAACGCATGTGCTCCACCCCTGTGTCCCTCCCGGCACGTGGTCATCCACGCCCGATCCACCTTGGTCGTCGGATCGGCCCTGCTCGTCCGATTCGTGTGCCTCGCATCATCGACAAGGATGGGCCGGCCAGTCAACCGGGGCGCTCAACCGGCCTGCCGTTCGGGCGCCCGCGTCAGACGAGCCAGGTCACGTCAGACGAGCGAGGTCGCGTCAGACGAGCGAGGTGAGGAATGCGTCCACTGCTCGGTTGACCTCCTCCGCGTGGGTCTCGTGCACGAGGTGCCCGGCTCCCTCGATCGTGACCAGCGAGGCGCTGAGCTTGCGCTCCAGGTAGGCGCAGCCGCCGTGATAGCGCTTGTCGCGCTCACCGACGATCAACAGCGTCGGGGCCGCTATCGTCAACAGGCCATCCATCACCAGCGCATCCGGCTGTGCCGCGATGCCGGCCACGAAGCTCGGCAGATCGAATGACGCAGCCATCCTGTCCATGCCTGCGTTCCACTTCTCCCTGGCCTCCGGGTCACGAAAACCGGGACCGGTTGCGATCAGCACCAGTGCCCTCACCAACGAAGGCCGGCTGATGGCGAGAGCCATCGAGAGATAGCCGCCGAGCGAATGGCCCATCAGGACGGCAGGCGCCTCCGGAGTGCCCGGAGTGCCCGCCGATTCGACGATGTCGCGAAGATCGTCGAGTGCCAGGTCACGGCTGTAACACGCGGGGTCGCAAGGGCGCTCCGATCGCCCGTGACCACGCAGATCCCAGCTGGTGACCGCGAAACTGACCGCAAGAGCCGGGATCTGGCCGGCCCAGGTTTCCGAGGATGCCCCGACCCCATGGGTGAGCACCAGGGAGGGGCCCTCCCCAACCTTGTCCCGATGAAGCATGACCGGACAGGACGAAGAGGGTTGCGACGAAGAGGGTTGCGACGAAGAGGGTTGCGACGAAGAGGGTTGCGACGAAGAGGGTTGCGACGAAGAGGGTGCAGACTGCATGGTCCCATCTGAGCACAGGTGGCGGTCGAGCCGCCGGCGAGGCCGGCCCGGGAACAAGTGAGACGGATAACACAAGAGAACTATTGACGATAAGACAGATACTCGTTATCGTCTTGAAGTATGACGGCTGCGGTCGCAACCTCCGTGACATCATCATCCGGGTCGGGCGCCGACCTCGATGCGCGCATCCGCACCGCCTGCCTGCGTTGCGTCGAGCGCTGGGGCATCAACAAGACCACGCTGGAGGATGTCGCCCGGGAGGCCGGTTGCAGCCGGGCCACGGTGTACCGCCTTTTCCCCGGCGGCAAGGACAGTCTCATCCAGGCCGTCGCGACCGCCGAGGCGTCGACCTTCTTCGCCGCTCTGTCCAACGAGCTCCGAGCGACCACCACCATCGAGGATCGTCTCGTGCTGGGCGTCGGTCATGCGCTTCGTCGGCTCATCGGCCACCCCGCCCTGCAGGCCCTGTTGACCTATGAGCCCGATGCGCCCTCCGCCCATCTCGCGACGCCCTCCATGGACGGCCTCGTTCGTCCGGGCACTGTGTTCACGGCCGCCCAGCTGTCGCCGTGGTTCGATCGTCCCCAGGCGTACGAAGCGGCAGAGCGAGTCGTACGGATCGTGTTGTCCTATGCATCATGTCCATCGGATCACGTTGATCCGAACGACGATGGGTCCGTGCGCCACCTCATCGACACCTTCGTGATGCCGGCCATCATGGCGCTCGCACGACCAGCGGCACCTGCTTGACCACCGCACCTGCTTGACCACCGCACCTGCCTGACCACCAACCACCAAACCAGCAACCACCACATCCATTACAAGGGGAATCACCATGTCAACCAACAAGGAACTGATCGGGCGCGATGAGGTCAACGACCTCGACGCCATTCTCGCGATCAGCAACAAGGACGTCGATGCCGTCGTCCACGAGGTGCGCAGCAACTACGACACGATCTTCACGTGGGACTATGACAAGGGTCAGCGTCCGAAGCTGAACCGCCTCTACGAGAAGGCCAAGAACTCCATGTGGAACGGCGAGACCGACCTTCCCTGGGAGACCGAGATCGATGTCGAATCCCTCGCTGCACTGCAGATGCAGTCCTTCGGGTTCCAACAGCTCGAGCTCGGTGGCACGGTGTTCGAGAAGTGGGGCGAGAAGGAGTTTCTCCAGCTCGGCATCGAGAGCCAGGCGTGGGCACTGAGTCAGTTCATGCACGGTGAGCAGGGTGCGCTCATCTGTACGGCTCGCATCATCGAGAACGTGCCGTGGATCGACGCGAAGTACTACGCCGCCACCCAGGCCATGGACGAGGCCCGCCACGTCGAGGTCTTCGCCAAGTACCTCGACAAGCTCGAGAACCACTACCCCGTCAACGCTCACCTCGGCATGCTGCTCGACGACATCATCGAGGACGATCGCTGGGACATCACCTACCTCGGCATGCAGATCATGGTTGAGGGCCTCGCCCTCGCCGCCTTCGGCTTCATGCACCAGATGACGACCGAGCCACTGCTCAAGCAACTGCTGCGCTACGTGATGAGCGACGAGGCCCGCCACGTGGCCTTCGGGGTGCTCAGCCTCCAGGAGGTCTACGAGAACATGAGCGCCGGCGAGCTGCGCATTCGCCAGGAGTTCGCCTACGAGGCGGCGGTGCGCATGCGTGACCGCTTCCTCCAACAGGAGGTCTGGGACCGGATGGGTGTCGACCCCAAGGAGGCCATGGCCCTGTCCCAGCAGTCGCCGTACCGGGCAGAGTTCCAGAAGATGCTCTTCACCAAGATCGTCCCCAACTGCAAGAAGCTCGGACTTCTCGATGCCGGCGATGCATGGCTGCGTCACAAGTTCGAGGAGCTGGGCGTCATCCAGTTCGAGAACTGGGCCGACACCGGCGAGGAGTACGAGATGTTCGCCCTCGCCGACGGCGAGGTGCAGAGCGCCTGATCGCCTGCACGCCCGGTCGCCTGCGACCCCGAAAGACGGTCACCTTCGGGTGACCGTCTTTCATTTTTCGGCTGTCGTCCGCCGGGCTCCGGCCGCTGCCGCTCGGGTCAGGCGATCCCGCACGGCGGCGACGAGGCCCACATCCGCGCCATCGGGGTCGCCCGGTGGAGGCACCGCAAGCAGGATCCCCACGCCCGCGAGGTCCGCTTCACGAAGTCGGGCGTACAGGTTGCGGGCGTAGGTGGTGGCGTCGCTTCCGGCCGCGAGGAGCACCACCTCCGTGGCCACGTCGGCTGCCCCTGCGACGGCCACGTCGGCTGCCAGGTCGGCCGGGATCTCCGGCGCAAGCACACCCACGCACACACGCACGGCTTCCCCGGGCGGCATGGTCCCGGGCGGCATGGTCCCGGGTGGCATGGTCCCGGGCGGCATGGTCCCGGGTGGCATGGTCCCGAGCCGCAGTCGCTCCCGCAGTCGGTGAGCCTCGACAAGCTCAACGCGAGCCGTGGGTGCATAATGTGCCGCCAACATGCCCGGCGCTCGCGCGGGGCCTTCGGCCGTGGCGATGACTGCACGACCGATGACCCCTTCGATGGTCTCGATCGAGACGCCGCCT
>JACOTK010000190.1 GCA_016178435.1 Actinomycetota bacterium | reverse complement strand
CGGGCGACCTGGCGTCCGTGCGCCTCGTCCCACCCGCAGCGTCGGGCGAGCGCGAGCACCGATGTCCTGCGGATGGCCGAATCCTCCCCGGTCCAGTCCACCAGGTCGTGGCGTGCGATGGCGTCGAGGATCATGCCCTCGCGAAGCGCCCACTCGCAACCGGTGAGCTCATCGAGGCCGAACAGCTCCATGGCAACGGTGAGGAACAGCGAGCCCGCGGGCACGAGTGCCGCCCGGCGTTGTTCGAGTCCGGGGAGTCGACGTCGCTTCGCCAGGGGAAGGGACATGAGCTCCTCATGGACCGCCAACAGGTCGGCTCGCTGAACCGTGAGTTGGTTCACGCCTGCGGGGTTCCGGCCGCAGCGGTGGATCTCGGCCATGCGAACGAGATCGCTGAGGGTGCCGCTGCTGCCGATCGCCAGTCGAGGCTTGAACGGCTTCACGCGATCGGTGATAGGCCGGAGAACACCGGTGAGGTGATCGCGCACTCGGCTCACATCGGAGGGGCTGGGCGGGTCGTCGTGCATCAAGGTGGCGAGACGGGCGACGCCGAGCCCGACGCTGGTGGCCCACATCATGGATTGCTGGTCGCCGACCATGATCTCGACACTGCCGCCACCGAGGTCGAAGCCGATCACCGGTGTCGCGTCCATCGTGATGCTGGCTCGCATCGCGGCGAAGATCAGGCGCGCCTCGGTCTGGCCGCTGATCACCTCGACCCGAACGTCGACGTCGGCGGAGATGCGGGCGACCACCTCGCTGGAGTTCTCGGCGTCCCTGATCGCGCTTGTCGCGTAGGCGGTGATCTCCTCGGCCTGCTTCGATCGGGCGATTGTCACGAATCGGCGCATGGTGTCGATGGCGAGCTCTGCCGCTTCCTCGGTGATGAAGCCGTGATTGGCCACGATCTCACCGAGACCGAGCATCTCCTTCTCGCTCACCAGGGTCTCGAAATGACCATCGGCATGAGCCTCGACGACGAGCAGGTGAAACGAGTTCGACCCCATGTCGATGGCAGCAAGGCGGATGGTTCTCCGGCCGGCCGGCGTGGCCTCGCCGGTCGTGGTCGTGGCCATCAACGCAGCCACGAGCGGTTTCTGCGTCTGGCGGCCTTGCGCCATGCGCGTTTCCAGTCCCGCCGCGATCGTTCCGCCGTGTCCTGCTGCGCCTTGATCAACAATCCGGCGGAAAGAATCTGTCGGGGCGTCGCCGTGCCTGCGGCCTCCCGAAGCCAATGCTGGGCAACCGCGCTGTCCTGCAGGTTTCCCAGGATCGTCTGGAGTCGAGCCAGATCATCGGCAAGGCGCGCCGCGGGCTTTCCCACCACGGGCTCTGCCGCTTCCGACGCGTAGCGACAACGTTTCGTGAGGATGCGCACGTTGTGCAGCGCTTCATCGGGGGGGTGGCCACCGAGCGCGACCACGGCCTTCACGAGTCGGCGAAACGGACGATTGACGAGGGCCGGAACGACCGGACGTGCGGGTGCGGGCCCACAGATCTCCAGCACCGGCGGCGTGGCGGCCAGGGAGCGGAGGATTCCTTCGAGCGCCTGGGCCCGCTCGTCGGCCAGCGCCTCGGCCAGGGTTGCGAACGCGTCGTCGCGCTCGACCTTCAGCCGATCGAGGAAGACGGCTGCTTCGGCCGCGTCCTCGGGCGACATGCACCCGATCTGTCCGGCCAGCAGTTCGAGCAGGACGTCTCGATCGCGAACTTCGCCCAGGCACCGGCCCATCCATCTGAGCTCCTCCATGACGGGTTCGACCGCCGGGGTGTCGACGAGGGGTCCGAAGGTGCGCAGGTCGGATCGTATGCGCCGGATCGCCACCCGTGCCTGGTGAACGTCCTCGGTGTCACGATCAAGGGGCACATCGCTGATGAAGCCGAGGAACTGTGCGACGTGGCCGGCGAGCGCGCCCTCGATCATCTCGTGCACCGTTGGTCGGTCATCTTTCCGGGTGGCGGGCGCCGGGGCCCGGTCCACATCCTTCTTCCTGTTCTTGCCCCTTGGTCGGGCGCGCCTCGATGCGCCGTCCTCTTGGTCCTGCACCGCGTCACCCTCCGCCTCGTCGCCCATGTGTTCGAGCGTATCGGTCGGGCTCGTTCAGAAGTCCAGCATGGAGAGTTTCCCGGCCGATCAAAAACTGAGGTAGCGCTTTGCAAGCGAACCCAGACTGACCTGTGGGTTCTGCATGATGGGATCTGTAGAATAGAAGAGATTCTCAAGCGAGGTCTGAAGGACCTCCGCGTTCTGCCTGGCTTCTTGCACTATTGAATCTGGTGGGGCATCAAGTGGGTTGGGATATTCGGGCAGGGCACATTGCTCGGCGAGCAAGGTGGGCGTAGGTTCCTGGTTCGTGATAGCTGGGAAGAAGAGGGACGCGATCATGCCGGCGAAGGTCAGCTTTCGCGAAGTGATGAGTTTGACGTACCGAAGTCCGAGCTTCTTATCCTCGGGTGCATCCCATCGTTTTGCTTGATAGTCAACCGCAATGGTCCGCCAGTAACGGATGACATCATTGAGAAGAAATCTCGGGACACGGTTCTTTGAATGATGTTCATGTAGATATCTCGCGACGATCGCCTCGACAAGCCGCTCATGCTGGTTCACATCGTTGAGTCCGAGACTCTCCTCGAGTAGAAGGATACGGCGCGACAGATGTAAATTCGTGTCCGCATCGAGCCCGATGGTGTTGACGAGGTCGGTGCCCGATATGGCACAACCGAACAGGCCTGATCGCCCCGGAGGAGAAAGGTCGAGCGCCTTGAGTGCTTCGTTGGCGGCCTGTCGATACCGCTGAATCTGTTGAGGGTCTGACTCGAGCTGGTTCAAGATGACGAGATAGTCGAAGTCACTGTCAGGCGCCATTTCTTGACGAGCGATGGAACCGAAGGCGACGATGACCGGCCCGTTCTCGAGCTTCCCATCATGGCCCGGCTCGCGACCGAGATAGTTCGCGATTGCAGCTCGGGCGGCATCCACACATTTGGCCGTTCGCTCTGCTGCCTGAGCGAGGTTCGATAGCTCGATATCAAGTCGGCTTGCGGCCTCCACGAGAGCTTGGTGCATTATTCCTTCAAACGCAGGTCGTTCTACACCCGCACCTGGGGTTCTTCGAGTTTGTCAAGGTCGGCGTTGGTAAGAACGTCGAGAAGACCTGCAACGTGAACGGCCTTGTCGATCGACCAATCAGGTTTCCAGAGCATGGCATCAACGCCAGGTTCACTGATCTGAAGTTGT
>JACOTK010000055.1 GCA_016178435.1 Actinomycetota bacterium | reverse complement strand
TAAACCCTGATCCACCGATGCGGTGGGCGGTTGGGGGGTTGGTCATCCGCGGAAAAGGTGCCCTGACCTGGGAGAATGACGGTTGCGAGACCAATCATTTCCACCGAGTCGAAGGACACCTTTTCGATGCGATCTTCTCACACTCTCGATGCCATCGCGGTGACCTTCGACGACGACCATCTGATCGCCGATGCCGGCCTGGTCCAGCCCGCCACCCTGGCCCAGCATCTGGGCTTGCGTGAACTGTTCGCTTCCCACGTCGACCTGGCGCGGCTGACGCGATGGTCGATGACGGCACGCCCCGATCGTACGAGACGGGACCAACCGAGCGGTAAGTTTAGGACCATATGGAAGGAGGATCCGTCGTGCCTGATGACTATGAAATCGCCGTCGACTTCATGGATATGACCAACGACCGGCACCTGTGGGCCCGGGCCGCTGACGCCCGACCGGGCCTCGAGCTATCGATCGGCCGCCACGTGGTGGTGGGCGACGAGGACGCCGACCCGAAGGTCGCCCGGATCGTCGCCATCGACGCCGACGGGAACGTCGAGCTGGAGGTCCTCCCGGGCAGCGTCGAGTCCCACTCCGATCTCCTGGCGCCGGCCTGACCTACCGTGTCCGCTTCTACCGGGTCTTCTACCGGGAGGACCGAAACAGGGCCACACGGGTTGGTACGGCAAGGGAGTCGGAATGCGCGAAAGACCAGTTCTGACCAGGACAAACGCGCTGGTCAGCTGGTTGTTTGGAAGAATCCCACGGAGGCTTCGAGGGAGGCCTCAAACACCGAACCACGAAGTTGCCACGAGCGCCACCGGTAACACTTTCAACACCAGCCACAATCGGTAACATGAACAACATCCGCCACCCGTCACGTCGAGGAGCAGTTTCGTGAGCACGATCGAGCACATCGTTGGCAGGGAGGTTCTCGACTCTCGGGGAAATCCGACCGTTGAGGTCGAGGTCGTGCTCATCTCGGGAGCCCAGGGGCGAGCGATCGTGCCCTCCGGCGCCTCGACAGGTCAGTTCGAGGCCGTCGAGCTCCGTGACGGCGGCGACCGCTACGGCGGCAAGGGTGTGGCGAAGGCCGTCGGCCATGTGAACGGTGAGCTGCGCGACGAGGTGCTCGGTCGTGACGGTCTCGACCAACGCGGGCTCGACCGGGCCATGGTCGACCTGGACGGCACGGACAACAAGGGCCGTCTGGGGGCCAATGCCCTGCTCGGGGTCTCGTTGGCGACGGCCCGTGCGGCCGCCGACCATCTGGAGATTCCCCTGTTTCGCTACGTGGGAGGCGCGAACGCTCACGTGTTGCCCGTGCCCATGATGAACGTCCTCAACGGCGGTGTGCATGCGGCGAACAATGTGGACCTCCAGGAGTTCATGATCATGCCCGTGGGGGCGGCGTCGTTCGGTGAGGCCCTGACCTGGGGAACCCAGACCTATCACGTCCTGAAGAAGCTCCTGGAGGACCGGGGACTGGCCACGGCCGTCGGCGACGAGGGCGGGTTCGCTCCCGACCTGGCGTCCAACGAGCAGGCCGTGCAGATCCTGGTCGAGGCCATCGAGAAGGCCGGCTTCGTCCCCGGCGACGACATCGCCATCGCGCTCGACCCTGCGACAACGGAGCTGTGGGACAACGGGGTCTACCGGCTGGAGGGCGAGGGACGCACGCTGAGTCCCGACGAGATGGTCGGCTTCTGGGTCGATCTGTGCAGCCGCTATCCCATCGTCTCGATCGAGGACGGCATGGCCGAGGAGGACTGGGACGGTTGGGCCGCTCTGACCACCGCACTCGGGGGACGGATCCAGCTCGTCGGCGACGACCTGTTCGTGACCAACTCGTCACGACTGCGCAGGGGCATCGAGCTTGGAGTGGCGAACTCGATCCTGGTCAAGGTGAACCAGATCGGCACGCTCACCGAGACCCTCGACACGGTCGAGTTGGCCACGCGGTCGTCGTATACCGGCGTCATGTCGCACCGCTCCGGCGAATCGGAGGACACGACCATCGCCGATCTCGCCGTTGCGACGAACTGCGGCCAGATCAAGACCGGGGCGCCCGCCCGCTCGGACCGGGTTGCCAAGTACAACCAGCTCCTGCGCATCGAGTCCGTTCTCGGTGAGTCCGCGGCCTACCGGGGGATCGATGCCCTGGCGCGGAGAGCCGGGTCACCTGCGTGAAAAGGGCGCGGGCTCTCGTGTGGGTGGGGGTGGCCGCCCTCCTTGTGGCCGGGGTTCACTTCGCCGGCGTCTTTCCAACCCGCACCTATCTTGCGCAGCGGACGTCGTTGTCGACCGCCGAGCGGAACCTGGAGGTCCTGTCCGAACAGAACAAGGTCCTCGAGGACCGTATCGATCTTCTGCGAAGTGATGCCGAGATCGAGCGTCTCGCCCGTGAGCGCTACAACCTGGTCCGTCCGGGCGAGGAGGCCTACGCCGTGCTGCCGCCCACCGAGGCGCCGACGCCGTCGACGACCGTCGCTTCCCGGCCGGCGAAGTCGGCCGACGACGGGAACTTCGTCCAACGGGTCTGGAGGACTGTGACGAACTGGCCGTGACGGGACGGCCCGGCGAACCGGAACGCAGGGCGGGAACGGCCGGCTACGAGGTCAATTCACCGACACCGGTCGGCCCGCAGACGATAGGGTGCGCCAATGGCGAGTTTGCATGGTCAGAGGGTTGTCCGCCAGGAGGATCGCGCGCTCCTGACCCGAGGGGGGACCTACGTCGCGGACGTTGCCGATCCACTGCTCGACGGCGCAGCGCATGTGACATTCGTGCGCTCGACCATGGCCCACGCCCGGATCACCGGCATCGATGTCGAGGGCGTGAGGACCGCTCCGGGTGTCGTGGGTGTGTTCACGGCCGCAGACCTGGGTCTCGGATTCGCTCCCATGGCCGTTCCCGTCCTGCCTCCGGCCATGGCGCGACCGTGGCTCGCAGGCGAGGTCGTGCGATTCGTCGGCGAGCCGATCGTGGTGATCCTGACCGAACGTCGTGATCAGGGTGAGGACGCAGCCGAGCAGGCGATCATCGACTACGAGCCCCTGCCGGTCGTGGCACACCCCGAGGATGCCCGAAACGACGAGGTGCTCCTCTTCCCCGATCACGGCAGCAACACCGCAGCGGTCTTCGGCGACGAGGGTGACGCGTCGGAGTTCGCCGACTGCGAGGTGGTCGTGCGGGAGCGTCTGGTAAACCAGCGCGTCGCGGTCGCCCCGCTCGAGGTTCGCAGCACGGCAGCGGCAGTCGGGGCCGACGGGCGACTCAACGTGTGGATGAGCACGCAGGCCCCACAGTCGGCGCGTCACGCGATCACCCGGGCGTTCGGATGGGAGCTCGACAGCGTACGGCTGATCGCCCCCGATGTAGGCGGTGGTTTCGGTGCCAAGATCGGCCCGTACCCCGAGGAGATGTTGGTGGCCTGGTTGGTCCGCCACCTGGGCAGGCCGCTGCGTTGGCTCGAGACCCGTTCCGAGAACATGGTCGCGATGGGGCACGGACGCGGACAGATCCAGCACATCACCATCGGGGGAGGCCGGGACGGCGTTGTGTTGGCCTACCGGCTGGACATCCTCCAGGACTCGGGGGCCTACCCGAGCATGGGCGCCTTCCTTCCCTACATGACGAGGGTGATGGCCGCCGGGGTCTACGCGATTCCCAACGTCGCCTGTCATGCCACGAGTGTCGTCACCAACACGATGACCACGGTGGCCTACCGCGGGGCCGGCAGGCCCGAGGCGACTGCCGCGATCGAGCGGGCCATGGACCTGTTCGCCGCGGAGATCGGGATGAGCCCGGCCGAGGTGCGCAGGCGCAACCTCATCGACGTCGCATCCTTTCCGCACACGACTCCGACGGGGGCGGTCTACGACATCGGTGATTACCGCAGGGCGCTCGATCTGGTGCTCGATGCCGCGGGCTACGACGAGTTGCTGGCCGAACAGGCGAGCCGGCGGGCCTCCGGGGCCGTGCGGCAGATCGGCATCGGCCTGGCGCTCTACGTCGAGATCACCGCCGGCCCGACGGCAGGCAAGGAATCGGCCCGCGTCGAGATTCGTCCGGACGGGCGGGCAATGGTCTTCACCGGCACCTCGCCGCACGGTCAGGGTCACGAGACCTCGTGGGCGATGATCGCGAGCGATGTGCTCGGGATTGGCCTCGATGACATCGAGGTGATCCACGGCGACACCGACCTGGTTCCGAGAGGGATGGGGACCATGGGGTCGCGCTCGTTGCAACTCGGAGGTTCCGCGGTGCTCGAGGCATCCGAACAGGTGCTCGATCTCGCTCGACGCGTTGCGGCCGAGTTGCTCGGCGTCGGGGTCGATGACGTCGTGCTCGACCATGACGCCGGTGTGTTCAGGCAGGCGCATGACGCCGTGGGTGGGGCCTCGGTCTCGTGGCAACAGGTTGCGGTCGCCGCGGCCGGCGAGGGTGGCAGCCTCGCCGCAGGCGCCGATTTCCAGGCATCGACTCCTACCTACCCCTTCGGCGCCCACGTGGCGGTGGTCGAGCTCGACAGCGAGACCGGCCTGGTCACACTCGATCGCTTCATCGCCGTCGACGATGCAGGGCGCGTCCTGAACCCCCTGATCGCCGAGGGCCAGCGTCACGGAGGCATCGCGCAGGGTGCCGCCCAGGCATTGTGCGAGGAGATGGTCTACGACGACGACGCCAACCCGCTGACCACCACCTTCGCCGACTACACGTTCATCTCGGCGTGCGAGCTGCCCAGCTTCGAGCTGGTGGCGATGGAGACCCCAACCCCGGTGAACCCGCTCGGGGCCAAGGGCGTGGGCGAGTCGGGGACGATCGGCTCCACGCCTGCGGTCCAGAACGCGGTGGTCGACGCGCTGAGCCCGTGGGGCGTTCGACATCTCGACATGCCGGCGACGCCCCAGCGTGTGTGGCGTGCGATCGCCGCCGGCCACGACCTTTCCAGCCGTCAGGGAACGTGAGGCAATGGATCTTTCACTGAGCGTCAACGGAGAATCGCAGACCCATGACATCGAGCCGCGAACGCTGCTCGTCCACTACCTGCGCGAGCAGTGCGGTCTCACCGGCACCAATGTGGGCTGTGACACCTCATCCTGTGGGGCCTGCACGGTCCACCTCGACGGCCGAGCGGTGAAGTCCTGCACGATGCTGGCGCTCCAGGCCGAGGGATGCGAGGTGACGACCATCGAGGGGCTGGCCGCCCCGAATGGGACCTTGCACCCGATGCAAGAGGCGTTCCGTGCGCACCATGGCCTGCAGTGCGGTTTCTGCACGCCCGGCATGGTGATGGCAGCGGTGTCGTTGCTCGACGAGTCCCCGAACCCCACGGAGACCGATGTACGACACGGCCTGGAGGGAAACCTCTGTCGTTGCACGGGCTACCACAACATCATCCAGGCGGTGCTCGCCGTGTCCCGGGAGTCGTCGTGATCCCGGCGTCGTTCGAGTACGAACGTCCGGGATCGCTCGACGAGGCGCTCGGGTTGTTGGCCGAGCACGGCGACGAGGCCAAGGTGCTCGCCGGGGGTCATTCCCTGCTGCCGCTCATGAAGCTGCGGTTCGCAACGCCGGCGGTCGTGATCGACATCGGTCGTCTCGACTCGCTCTCGTATGTCCGCGATGAGGGCGACCATGTTGCGGTCGGAGCGTTGACGAGCCATCGTGACGTGGCCAGGGCCGAGTTGCTGCGCCGACATGTGCCGTTGTTGGCGCACGCGGCGGGACAGGTCGGTGATCCACAGGTTCGACAGCGGGGCACGCTCGGTGGGTCGCTCGCACACGGCGACCCGGCGTCCGATCTGCCTGCGGTGGCGCTGGCGTTGGGCGCCACGTTCGTCGCCGACGGGCCGCAGGGGCGTCGCGAGCTTGCCGGCGACACTTTCTTCGAGGGCTTTCTGGAGACCGCGTTGACGCCTGAGGAGTTGCTGGTCGAGGTCCGTGTGCCAAAGGTCGACGGCGTGGGTTGGTCCTTTCAGAAGCTGACCAAGCGTGCTCAGGACTGGGCCATCGTCGGTGCCGCCGTCCTGCACGGCAACGGCCGCACCGGGGTAGGGCTCATCAACATGGGCCCGACACCGCTGCGGGCGCTCGACGTGGAGTCGGCTCTGCGCGCCGGTGCCTCGGCGAGCGATGCCGCGGCGCTGGCCGATGTCGGAACCGAGCCGACAGCCGATCTCAACGCCGACGAGGCGTTCCGTCGTCACCTGGTCAGGGTCCTGGTCCGACGCGGCATCGAGGAAGCCGCGGCGGGCACGTCTGGATGACTCCGATGGACCGATGATCTCGCT
>JACOTK010000223.1 GCA_016178435.1 Actinomycetota bacterium | reverse complement strand
GGTTCTGGCCTGGTCCGACTACGGGGTGGAGGCACTGGTCCCCTTGACGGCATTCGTGCTTGCGATGCTGGTGGTCGTGCTCGGGTCCCTGGTGGCCGGATTCGGAGGGGGCCTCCGGGTTGCGGGCTCCCTGGTGGCCGGGTGCCTGGTGGCAGTCGGGATGCGTGCGTTCGGTCTCGACGCATCGGAGGCAGGTCTGGCACTGGCCGGCGGATCGATGGCGAGCCTCGTCGTCTTGATCCGACCGGTCAAACAGATGATCGATGATTCCGGCATGAGCGTGGCGACGCTGCTCTGAACGGGTTCCCCCTGCCCATGGTCCGACACTTCGTCGAGCACGTGGATCGGTTGTCCAGGGTTTGGGGCGGGGAGTGGCGCCGGGCGAGACGTGCCTCAGATGCCGAGCTTGCGTGCTCGGAGAATGAGGGTGGGCGGGGCAATAGCCGGGGCCGGTTCGGCGGGCTTCGCCTTGGAGCGGGTCCTTGGGGTTCCCGGGGGCTCCGGCGACCTGGGGGTTGGCGTCGGCTCGACGATCATGTCGGTCTGGAAGTGGGCCCGACTCATGATGGTGAACAGTTCACCGATGGTCCGCGGATAGCAGCTGAAAGCGATGCCGTCACGAACCTCGATGGTGGGCCCCGTGTCGAAATACGAACCACCTTCCGGGATGCCCGCAGCCGGGTGGGGAACGGAAACGACCACCATGCCGTTGCGAGTCAGGATGCGATGGGCCTGGCGGAGCACTCGGCCGATGTCCTCGATCTCGTGGAAGACGTACGTGCTGAGCACCAGGTCAACCGTGTTGGCCGCAACGAACGCCAGATCGGCGGCATCACCCCGATGGAGCTCGACCGTGACCTGCTCGTCCGTAACCAGTTTGCGGGCATGGTCGAGCTGGCGCGCCGAGATGTCGATGCCGATGACATGCGCCCCTTGCCTGGCCAGGGCGATGGCGCTCTGGCCACCACCACAACCAAGCTCGACGACCCGCTTGCCGGACAAGTTTCCCAGCAGATGAAGGTCGGCCTCGGTGGCGACGTTCGGTCCGTAGGAGACGACATTGGTGGGTAGGTTGGCGTGAGCCTGATAGCTCGGGGAGTACAGATTCCAGGCTTTGGCGTTCTCGCTGAGCATCGCTCCATGGTGCCTCATAAAGCCTCGGGTGGGTTCACCCGAGGCTTTATGGAAGGACTTGTCGAGCGGACTCGCTATGGCTGGTTCGCGAATTCCTCGACCATGACGCGGGCTTCGTCGTCCCGGTACTGCACCGGAGGTGACTTCATGAAATAGGCGGATGGACCCAGTAACGGGCCGCCGATGCCACGATCCTTGGCGATCTTGGCGCAACGGAGTGCATCGATGATGACGCCTGCCGAGTTCGGCGAGTCCCACACTTCGAGCTTGAGCTCCAGGTTCAGCGGGACGTCTCCGAAGTTGCGTCCTTCCAGGCGGATGTAGGCCCACTTGCGATCGTCGAGCCAGGGGACATGGTCCGAGGGGCCGATGTGCACGTCGTGTGCGTCGATGCCGTGTTCGAGCTGGCTGGTGACGGACTGGGTCTTGGAGATCTTCTTCGATTCCAACCGGTCACGCTCCAGCATGTTCTTGAAGTCCATGTTGCCGCCGACATTGAGCTGATACGTGCGATCGAGCACCATGCCCCGGTCCTCGAAGAGGCGGGCCAGGATCCGGTGAACGATCGTCGCACCCACCTGGCTCTTGATGTCGTCGCCGACGATGGGCACGCCGGCGGCCTCGAACCTCGCCGCCCACTCGGGGTCGCTCGCGATGAAGACGGGGATGGCGTTCACGAACGCGACCCCGGCGTCCAGACAGGCCTGTGCGTAATGCTTCTGGGCGATCTCCGACCCCACGGGGAGATACGACACCAGCACGTCGGCTCCGGACTCACGCAGGGCCGCTGCCACGTCAACGGGCTCGGCCGGGCTCTCTTCAGCGATCTCCCGGTAGTACTTACCAAACCCGTCAAAGGTCGGCCCACGCTGGACGGTGACGCCCAGATGGCCGACGCCCGCGAAACGAACGGTGTTGTTCTGTCCTGCAAAGATGGCCTTGCTCGCATCGACGCCGACCTTGGTTGCGTCGACATCGAAAGCAGCCACGAGCTCGACGTCACGAATGTGGTAGTCGCCGAGCTGTACATGCATCAGACCCGGCACCTCATCGGCGGGGTCGGCATCCCTGTAGTACTCGAGGCCCTGCAGCAATGAACTTGCACAGTTCCCTACGCCGGCAATGGCCAACTTCACTTTGCTCATGGTTTTCCTCCGATGGTTTGGGACTCGACGGGCGGGCCGGCATGTTCTGCGGCCATAGGTTCTGCGGTCGTACGCTCTGCGGCGATCAGGCGGTCGATCCAGGCGATATCCCGCTCGGTCGACTCGGTGTGGTGTTCCATGAGTGATCGCACGTAGCGATCGATACGCTCGCTGCCGGCGACGATGCTGCGCCGGCCCTCACTCAGGCAGTCAACGAGTGCAGCTCGACGACGCTCCAGGAGCGTGAGGCGCACATCAGGCTCGGTCCAACGACAAAATGCCAATTTCAGGTTGAAGTTCCGTTCGTCGCCGGAAGGGTCGGCGATCAACTCGCCGAGGCGGGCACGGCCGGCGGGTGAGATGGCGTAGACCTTCTTGTTCCGACTTCCTCGCACCGAACGCAACCGGCCTGCCCGAAATGCAGCGGCTTCACCGCTCAGCGAGCCGGTCATCGGGATGCTTGGCGAGGAGTGATCAACCGCGTCGAGCATCACGGCTTCGACCAGGCCATCGCGCTCGAGGCGAGCAAGCGCGGGGTAGAGCGATCCGAACGACACGCTCGAAAGGGGCCCCATGATCTCGCGCAGGCGCTTCTTCAGCTCGTAACCGTGCAGGTCACTTTCACTCAGCAGTCCCAGGACGGCGAGATCGATCACCCTGTCAACCTATCGTGTCGATATATCGCGCGCAACTATCGGCTCGTGAAAATGAATTTCTGCTGGGAACGGAGCGGATCATCTACCCTGGCAAAATGAGTTTTCGTCCAGGGCGAGCGCTCGCGGCAGGCTCGGATCTGCCCGGTGAGATCGATTATCGGCTGGCGCGCCAATCGATGATCCAGGCCTTTCGCAAGGGACGTGTGGCCCGTCATGAGGTGTGTGATGCGCACCCCGAGCTGGTGCGGGCAGCGCGCAACGTCGGAGAAGAATCGAGTCAAGCGTGTCCAATCTGCGAGGACACCAACGTGGTGTTCGTGTCCTACGTGTTCGGCCCCCGCATGCCGCCCCAGGGGAAGTGCGTGACGACCAAGGCAGAGTTGACGAAGTTGCGTCGCGCCGAAGGCGAATTGGCGTGTTACGTGGTCGAAGTGTGTCCGAAGTGCTCGTGGAATCACCTGGTCCGGACGTTCCTGGTGCCTCCCATCCGTGCACGATCCCCGCGCTCGGCCCGCTCCGTCTGACGGCGGCGAGCGCCGCCGTCCTGGTGGCGATGTCGTCGAAGGGCGACCTGGCCATCCTGGTCGTCCTGCTCGCGTTCGTGGCCCGTGAGCGTCTGGCGGCGCTGGGCATCCTCGCCGCCGGCGCGGGGGTGGTGGTCCGATACGGAACCGGTTCGTTGAGTGCCTTGGCCGGTAGTCAGTCGGTGCTGGGGCCGGCGGGTCTTGTGGGACCGCCGGCGCAGGCCGTCGGAGCCTGGTTGGCCGCCATCGCGCTCATCGCCGCCGGCGCCCTTCTCGGCGGGGCGCCTCGCCCGTTGCCCGGTGACGATCTCACCGTCCCTCGTCCTGCTCGAGCTCCGTGGATCGTGGCCATGGCTTTCGGCGCTGCGGCAACGGCCGTGGTCGTGGGTCCGTCCGCCTCACGGGGGCTTCTGCTTCGGCTGGGGGCCACGCTGCCGGCAACGTTGCTGATTCGTCGGGCATCCCCCCTGCTCACAAGCGAGTCGGGTGGGCGATGGCCGTCACGGGCGGTGGCGGTGGCGGGGGCGGCGTCCCTCGTCCTCGTCGCGATCAGCAGATCCGTCACATGAGCCTCGCCACCGGAGTGGTCTTGTGGCTTGCCCTTCTGGCTCCTCTGGCAGTGGTGGTGGCCACAACCCAGACCCTGACGGCGGGAGGGGCGTTGCGCTGGGGTCAGGTCGCCGGCCTCGTGACCGCTGCCGGCTGGCTTGTCGTGACGCTGGGGGGTGAGGTCGAGGCCGGGCCGGTGACGGCTCACGGTGCCATCGGCCCCGTCGGGGCGGTGACCGCGTTGCTGGTCGTCGTCCTGGAAGGTCCCGTTGCGCGCCGGGCCATCGCCTCCCGCCACGCAGCGGTGGCATCGGTCATGTTCGGTCTGGTCGTTGCCGCAGGCGCCGGCACACCGGCAGACGCCTTCTCTGGCCTGGCGGTGGGCGCCGCACTTCTTGTGGTGGGCCTCTGGAGCTCCGGGCAGCACGACGATCCGGCTCTTGCACTGGGTGTGATCGGGACAGCCATGGTGATCGTTGGGGTCGCCGGTGACTTTCTGAGCTCCGCTCAGGCCGGATGGGTCGTGGTCGGTGGTGCGGTGCTGGTCGTGGTCGCGGCAACCACAGCGACACGCACGGCGGCCGGGTTGTTGTTGCCCGCCGTGCTGGCTCTCACGATTTCCAGAGCGGCGATGCTCGGCGACAGCGGGGATCTTCCGGCACTCCTTGTCGCCCTGTTGGCAATGTTGCCCGCATGGCATGGTTCGACGTCACGTCGTGAGGGAGCGTCGACCAACGTCGCTCTCGTGCTCGGTCTCTGGAGCGTGGCGGTCCTTGCCGCAGGTGACACGTCAGGCGCCTGGCTGTTCGCGGCGCCGGCGGCGCTGGTGACGGTGGTCGCATCGCCGCTGACGATGGCAGCTGCCACGCCTGGCGTGCTTGTCCTGGTGACCCGTTTGGCGAACGGGCTGGTGCTCGATCATGCAGCAGTGCGTCTCGGATTCGGCCTGCTGCTTGCACTCGCTGTCGCCGGGGTGCTGACGGGGCCGGCCCGGCGCTCGACCGCCCATGGACTCGGGGTATGGGGGGCCTGGGCCGGCATCGGAGTGGGCGGTTGGCTGCTTGTCGCGCCTGCGACATGGGGTTGGACGACGGCCGGCGCACTGATCCAGCCGGCCGCGTCGCCCCTTGATTCGTGGGCATACGGCGCCGGGCCGGTTGTCGCCGTCGGTGCTCTCATCGGGGCCGGGAGCCTGGTACTCGGACGATCCGACTTTCACCGTCTGTGGCGCCTCATACGAGCCGGCCTCGAGCCGGCCATGAAGCGACCTTTGGTGGAAGCCCGATTTCGTATCAGTCCGCCACCACTGGTGGTTGCGGCAGTCCTCCTGGTGTTGTCAACGGTGGTGTTGGTAGGGTCGTTCGACCGCGTCCGCTGAGTGTTGTCGGTGGAGCGGCATACTTCTGACCGATGCCACTTCGCGGACGCCCTCGATCTACTCCTGTCGCCACATCCGAACGCGCAGGTGGACCGCGTCGGGCGGCAGGAAGGGCCAAGATGCCCCGGCGGAACATCCTCTGGCGGTTTCGCCGGGTGCTGTTCCTGTTGGGACTGCTGTTCGTCCTCGGCGTCTCGGGCACGGTCTACGTGCTCTCGCAGGTGCCGCTTCCCGAGGCCGATCCGCCCCTCGAAACCACCTTCCTGTTCGATGCCAAGGGACGGAAGCTCGCGGAGCTGTCGAACCAGGAGAACCGCGTCTCGAAGAAGTTGGATGAGATGGCGCCCGTGCTCGTCGACGCCGTCATCGCGGCCGAGGACCGCGACTTCTTCAGCCACCGGGGTGTCAACGGCCGCGCCATTGCGCGCGCATTGATCGCCGATCTTCGGGGCAGATCGCTTCAGGGCGGTTCGACCATCACGCAGCAATACGTCAAGAACGTCTTCCTCAGTCATGAACGCACGATCCTGCGCAAGCTCAAGGAGGCGACATTGGCGGTCAAGCTCGAACGCGAGCTGACCAAGAAGGAGATTCTCGAGCGCTACCTCAACACCATCTACCTCGGCCGAGGCGCATCGGGCGTCGAGGCGGCCTCACAGGTCTACTTCGGCAAGAGCGTGACGGAGATCGATCTGCAGGAGGCGGCGTATCTTGCGGGCCTCATCACGGGACCGGAGCCGGCCGACGCATCCCGCAATCCCGATGTTGCCGATCAGCGTCGGAATCGGGTGTTGAACGCCCTGGTGCAGGAAGGTCACCTCACCGACCGGGAGCGCGACAAGCTGGTGAAGGTGCCGGTGCGCTCCTACGTCAAGGAACGCACCGGGTTTCGCCAGGCCAGGGTGGTGGGCGAGGACATCGGGGCGCGCTACTTCGTCGAGGCGGTACGTGCCGAGCTGATCGCGATCTACGGCGAGGCCCGGGTGTCCGGTGGGGGCCTGCGGGTCAACACCACGCTTGACCTCGACCTTCAGGCTGCTGCATTCGAAGGCGTCTACGGCACACTCGATCGGCCGGAGGATCCGGCAGGAGCACTGGTCTCCCTCGACACGGATGGACGGGTACGCGCCATGGTGGGCGGGCGTGATTGGGACGTGTCGAAGGTCAACTACGCCATGGGAACCGCCGGGGGCGGAACAGGTCGCCAGCCGGGATCGACCTTCAAGCCGATCGTGTTGGCCGAGTTGGTTCGTCAGGGTTACAGCGTGGAGTCGGTGCTCGACTCGCCGGCTCAGTTGATCATTCCCGGGGCAGATGCCGGCAAGGACTGGGTGGTGAACAACTACGGTGGCGCGGCACACGGGCCACTCAACATCATCGATGCCACGAAGGTGTCGTCCAACACCGTCTACGCGCAGCTTGCACAGGTGCTCAAGCCTGCACGGATCGCCGAGAACGCGAAGCGTCTCGGCATCGACAGCGAGGTACCCGCGGAGGCTTCCATCGCGCTGGGCACGGCCACGGTGTCGGTGATGGAGATGGCCGACGCCTATCTGACGTTTGCCACGCGCGGGCTCCAGGTCGAGCCGACCTTGTTGGAGAGCGTCGCCGACAGCAATGGCGTCGTTCTCGACGAGGAAGCGCCCTTCAAGCGACGCGTGCTGGAACCCGAGCAGGCCGACGTCGTCAACATGGTGCTGCAGGGGACCGTCACCGCGGGAGGGACCGGAGCCGGCGCAAACTTCGGAAAGCCGCTGGCAGGCAAAACCGGCACCACCACGCAGAACGGTGACGCCTGGTTCATCGGCTACACGCCCAAGCTCGCGACGGCGGTGTGGATGGGCTACCCCGAAGGCCAGGAAAGGCGTCTGCTCAATATCCATGGCGTCGCGACGGTGACCGGTGGCTCGTTGCCCGCCGGGATCTTTCGTCGCTACATGACCGTCGTTGCAAGGGACTCGGATTACATCGGCGGGTTCCGGGCGCCCGCCTCACTGACCGGGCGCCTGCTCGGCGTTCCACCCGAGGTGATCGACCCGAATGCCACCACGACGTCATCGTCGATTGTCCCGGGCTCCACCACCGTTGTCGGGTCTCCCGCCACGACCACGCCTCAGGCGGCGACCACCTCGACACCTACGACGTCGTCCACCACCACCACAACCACACCGGCAACGACTACCACGGCCACGACCTTTGCACCGCCGTCACTGCCGCCGTTCCCGACCATTCCGTAACCGTCGAGGAAGGCCACAACGTCATGTTCGGCCTGCACACTCGTGACAGGCCGTGGACCCACCGGAAGGACACCCCTGGTTTCCCGCGGGAGCCCGGCGGTATGCTGGTGGTGCTGCCGGGAGCCATTCAGGCCCCGGACGGTTGAAGGAGGCCTCGATGGTTACGTCCGTCACCATTCCCGCACTGCGTTCCCACAAGGTTTCGACGGGAAAGCCGCCCCTCGTCATGCTCACCGCCTATGACGCCCCAGGGGCGCGCATCGTCGATGGCGCGGGGGCCGACATCATCCTGGTCGGCGACTCCCTCGCGATGGTCGTGCTCGGGTACGACGACACCCTGCAGGTGACGATCGAGGACATGATGCATCACACCGCGGCGGTGGCTCGGGCCAAGCCACGTGCGCTGGTGGTGGGTGATCTTCCCTGGCTCAGCTACCACCTCTCGCAGGAGGACACCGTGCGCAACGCCGCAAAGCTCGTGCGCGCCGGAGCGTCGGCCGTGAAGCTCGAGGGAGGAGCAAAAAGAGCGCCGATGGTCAGGGCCGTGATCGACGCCGAGATTCCCGTGATGGGTCATCTCGGACTGACACCTCAGTCGGTCCATGCGCTCGGGGGTTTCAGGGTGCAGGGCAAGGAGGCGGCGGCCGTGGCAGCGTTGCTTGATGATGCGCACGCGTTGGTCGACGCGGGCGTGTTCGCCATTGTGCTCGAATGCGTGCCTCGCGAGGTGGCGCGCCTCGTCACGGCGTCGTTGCCCGTTCCGACCATCGGCATCGGCGCCGGGCCCGACTGTGACGGACAGGTGCTGGTGTTCCACGACGCGCTCGGCCTTCAGGATCGCGTCGCGCCGAAGTTCGTTCGGCGCTACGCATCGGGCAGGGACGACGCCGTGACGGCCCTGAGCGCGTTCGCCTCCGACGTGCGATCGGGGGTGTTTCCCTCCGATGCAGAGAGTTACCACGCGGGAGAGGATTTGGCCGGTGTGCTCGTGGACCTGTACGGGCCCGCCCCGGCCGCGGGCCACGTGCCATCGTCACCGACGCCCACTTCGGCAGGCACCGATGTCGGGAGTGGTGCCACCATGTTGGTATGACCGACCCTTCACTGCTGCCTTCGGGCCGTCACATCCCACCACGGAGAGCAGTGGACGACCCCCGCGTGCTGCGATGGTTGATGCGGGCAGTCGCCGCCGTGTTCGTGCTGGGCCTGGTGAGCGCATTCGTTCGCAATGCCGACGGGCCTGCCGATCCGTACCTCGAGGTCGAGCGCGATGCCGGAGGCGCTTCCGCCCCGGCTTCGTTGCCGTCCCGAGGGGCTCGCGCACCTTTCCAGGCGTTCGCGGAGACGCCGTTCCGGATCATGAGCGCCCAGGCGCAGGAGGCAGCGGACCATTGCGCGCTTCTGGCCGACACCGCCATCCTGCAGGCGAAGGGAATGATGCACCAGAGCGATTTTGGCGGCTATGCGGGCATGATCTTTGCGTTCCCAACCGAGAGCTCCGGGCTCTTCTTCATGCGGAACACCGGTCTGCCGCTCTCGATCGCTTTTTTCGACAGTGACGGGGCGTTTGTCTCCTCGGCCGACATGGATCCCTGTCCCGACGACGTTGTCGACTGTCCCCTCTACGGCTCCGACCGTCCGTATCGCTATGCGCTGGAGGCACCCAAGGGCTCTCTGACGAGTCTCGGGGCCGGTCCCGGCGCGATGCTCGCGCTGTCGGGAGCCGGCTGTTCGGGTTGACATCTCGTTGTCTCACCCCATCGTTAGGTTGTGTGATGTGCCGAGCCCACCTACGATGGCAGCTTCCAGTCAAACCCTGCCCCTGACCGTCAGGGGCCTCGGACGCAGCGCGTCGAGTCCACAGGGAGGTATCGGTTCGCTCATGCGGCCTTACG
>JACOTK010000207.1 GCA_016178435.1 Actinomycetota bacterium | reverse complement strand
GCCGCAGTGTTTGGTGCCGACGCAAATCGTCCCGACATCGAACAGGCCTATCCCGGCTACGGGAATGCCCACGGCTTCGACGCCGTGGCGCCGGTGGGCGAAGGGTTCCACACCATCTGCGCCTACGGCATCAACCAGGGCGCCGGAACCAACGCCTTGATCGGCTGTCGTTGGGTGCTGCTCGGTTCCGACCCGTTCGGTTCCCTCGATGTCGCCGAGTCAACCGCCGGCGGGGTCCGTGTTGCGGGATGGGCACTTGATCCGAACGTCGGCGACCCGATCGCCGTGCACGTCTATGTGGACGGCGCATTCGCCGCGGCATTCGACGCCGATGCACAACGTCCCGACATCGAACAGGCCTATCCGGGCTACGGCGATGCCCACGGTTATGACCGGGTCGTTCCCGCCGGTTCCGGCTCGCATACGGTGTGTGCCTACGGCATCAACGCCGGAGCCGGAACGAACGTGGCGATCGGCTGCCGTTCGATCTGAGTTCGCACGCGGAAGGAGAACCCTGCCTTGCCCTGTGCAAACAAGTGAACCTAAGGTTCATGTCAGGCAGGTGCGCCCGGCACCGCTTGGCACAAGGGGGGGTCCATGAGCCGCAGCTATCCGGTCATCTCGGCCGATTCGCACATCACCGAGCCACCGAACACCTATCTCGATTTCATCGACGCGGCATGGAAGGACAAGGCGCCGCACATGGTCGACGGCGGCGAGGGCCTGGGCGACATCTTTGTCATCGACGGTCTGGCCATGCCCGTGCCCATGGGTCTGGTCGCCGCGGCGGGCAAGCCGCCGGAGGAGATCAAGATCTCCGGCGTTCGTTTCGATCAGCTGCACCGGGGTGGCTGGGACCCCGAGGCCCGTATGGCCGAGCAGGACCGTGACGGCGTGAGCGCCGAGGTCATCTATCCAACCGTTGGCATGTTGTTGTGCAATCACGAGGATTTCGACTACAAGAAGGCCTGCTTCGACGCCTACAACCGATGGATGGCCTCCTATTGCGACGCACACCCCACGCGTCTGCTCGGTTGTGGTCAAACGGCGATGCGCACGCCTGAGGAGGGCATCGAGGACATCAAGAAGATCAAGGAGCTGGGCCTGCGTGGTGTGATGATGCCCGGAACCCCGGCCATGGCCGATTACGACTCGCCCATCTACGACCCCTTCTGGGAGGCCGCGATCGAGTTGGGGCTGCCGTTGTCGTTCCACATCCTCACCACGAAGAGCGAGTTCACACGTGGTCCGGCGATCAGTGGCTTCCTGTCGATCGTGCGCGGTTGTCAGGACATCCTGGCCATGCTCATCTTCGGTGGCGTCTTCGAGCGCCACCCCGATCTCAAGGTCGTCTGCGTCGAGGCCGACGCCGGCTGGGTGCCCCACTACATGTATCGCATGGACCATGCCTTCAACCGTCACCGTTACTGGCTCAAGCCCGGCGCCGAGCTGACCCGACTTCCCAGCGAGTATTTTGCCGAGAACATCTACGTGACGTTCCAGGACGACTGGACCGCGTTCCGTTTCGCCGGTGCCATGAACTGGAGGCATCTGATGTGGGCGAACGACTTCCCCCACAGCGACTCGACCTGGCCGTGGTCACAGGAGCTCTTGGAGAAGCACGCGTCCGACCTCACGGAGGAGCAGCAGAAGGCGATTCTGTGCGACAACGTGGCTGCGCTGTACAACATCGATGTCCAGTCCCTGGTGCCGGCATGAGCACCGAGTTCGATCTCGTCGTGCGAGGCGGAACCGTCATCGACGGCACCGGAGCGCCGAGGCGCACGGCTGACGTCGCCATCGCCGACGGGCGCGTTGTCGAGGTGGGGAAGGTTTCGGGCAAGGGCAAACGAGAGGTCGATGCCTCCGGGGCATTGGTCGCTCCGGGCTTCGTCGACATCCATGCCCATTACGACGGTCAGGCCACCTGGGACAACTACCTCGCCCCTTCCTCGTGGCAGGGGGTCACGAGCACGGTCATGGGCAATTGCGGAGTCGGGTTCGCCCCCGTTCGCCCGAGCGACCACGATCGGTTGATCGAGTTGATGGAGGGCGTCGAGGACATCCCGGGCGCAGCGCTCCACGAGGGTCTTTCGTGGGAGTGGCAGTCGTTCGGGGAGTACCTCGATGCGGTGGACAGCATTCCCCACGACATCGATGTCGGCGCCCAGGTTCCCCATGGCGCAGTCCGGTTGAACGTCATGGGCGAGCGCGGTGGCAATCGCGAACTGGCGACTCCCGATGACATCGAGAAGATGGCGGCGTTGGCCCGGGCAGGCGTTGAGGCGGGCGCCCTGGGGTTCAGCACCTCGCGCACGATCAACCATCGCACCAGCCGCGGCGAGCCCACACCGACGCTCAAGGCTTCCGCCGACGAGCTTGTCGGCATAGCGAGGGGCCTCGGTGCGGCGGGCAAGGGTGTGCTGCAGGTGGTTTCCGATCACATGAACTCCGACGAGGAGTTCGACATGTTCCGGCGCATGGTCTCCGAGTCGGGCCGTCCCCTGTCCTTCTCGCTGGTGCAGAGCCCCGTTGCGCCTGATGCGCACCGTGAGGTGCTTGACCGAATCGCCAAGGCGAACGCGGATGGCCTGGCCATCACCGGACAGGTCGCGACCCGTGCCGTGGGGTTGTTGTTCGGTCTGCAGTGCACGCTGCATCCGTTCATGGCCAATCCGGTCTTCCAGGAGATCGCCGCGCTTGGGGTTGGTGAGCAGGCGAGGATCATGGCGGATCCCGGATTCAAGGAGCGCGTGCTCGCAGCATCGACCAACGAGATCGTGCGTGACAAGCTCGGCGGGGTGCTCATTCGCATGTTCGGCTTCATGTTCGAGCTCGGTGACCCGCCCAACTACGAGCCCGATCTGGCCGACAGCATCGCGGGCCGAGCCGAGCGGGCGGGACGTACTCCCGAGGAGATGGTCTACGACCTGTTGATCGCCGACGAGGGCAAGACCCTGCTGTACCTGCCGACGCTCAACTTCAGCGGTGGCTCGCTCGATGCCGTGGGCGAGATGTTGGCCCACCCCAACACGGTCCCCGGTCTCGGCGACGGTGGGGCGCATGTCGGCACGATCTGCGACGGGAGTTTCCCCACGACGTTGTTGACCATGTGGGGTCGCGACCGGGACCACGGGCAACTCGACCTGGAATTCCTCGTGCAACGCCAGTGTCGTGACACGGCGCGCACGGTCGGTCTCCACGATCGAGGCGTGCTCGCCCCGGGCTACAAGGGTGATCTGAACATCATCGATTTCGAGCACCTCGGGGTGCGTCGGCCGGAGGTTCGTTACGACCTGCCCGCCGGTGGACGCCGTCTGGTCCAACGAGCGGTGGGCTATCGCCACACCTTCGTCAACGGCATCGAGACCTACACCGACGGCGAGGCTACCGGCGAGCTGCCCGGTCGTTTGATCCGAGGGGGACAGAGCGCCCCCGTCTAGACCTTTGCCCTCCAGCCGAAATCGCCTGGCGACGCCTGCACAGGTAGCTTCGCAGGCATGACGACGACTTCGGTGATCTGGGAACCTGTGGGCGAGTGGCAGGACATCCGCTACGAGACGGCCGTGGCCTTTGCCGACAAGCCATCGAGCCCGCGCATGGCCAAGATCACGATCAACCGGCCGGAGGTGCGCAATGCCTTTCGCCCCCAGACCTTGTTCGAGCTGAGCAGGGCATTTCACGAGGCACAGGACGACCCGTCGGTCGGGGTCATCATCTTCACCGGAGAGGGGCCACTGGCGTTCTGCTCAGGTGGTGACCAGCGCATCCGGGGCGATGACGGCTACATCGGCGACGACGAGATCGCCAAGGCGGGCATCGGGCGCCTGAACGTGCTCGATCTCCAGATCCAGATCCGCCGGTGCCCCAAACCGGTCGTCGCGATGGTGGCCGGCTATGCCATCGGTGGCGGCCACGTGTTGCACATCGTGTGCGACCTGACCATTGCCGCCGACAACGCCCGTTTCGGCCAAACCGGTCCCAAGGTGGGCTCGTTCGACGGTGGTTACGGCTCGGGGCTGCTCGCCCGTCACGTCGGTCAGAAGAAGGCACGGGAGATCTGGTTCCTGTGTCGTCAGTACGATGCGCAGGAAGCCCTCGACATGGGCCTGGTCAACACGGTGGTGCCGCTCGATCGCCTGGAGGACGAGACCGTGCAGTGGTGCCGGGAGATGTTGGCTCTCTCGCCACTGGCGCTGCGCATGATCAAGGCATCGATGAACGCAGCGGACGACGGACTGGCAGGCATCCAACAGCTTGCGGGTGATGCGACGTTGTTGTTCTACATGAGCGAAGAGGCCCAGGAGGGCCGTGACGCCTACGTCGCGAAGCGAGAACCTGACTTCACCCGATTTCCCCGTCGCCCGTGACGATGAACCGCTGGCTGATCGGGGCGCGGCTTCGCACGCTTCCTGCTTCGGTTGTTCCCGTCGCTGTCGGCACGGCGGTTGCCGTGGGACGTGTCGATCTCATCTGGTGGCGTGTGGCGGCGGCCGGCTTGGTTTCAGTGGCGTTGCAGGTCGCCACGAACTACCAAAATGACTACGCCGACGGCGTTCGCGGAACCGATGACGCCCGGGTCGGACCCGTCCGTCTGGTGGCTTCGGGTTTGGCGAGCGCCTCGGCCGTGCGCCGGGCGAGCCTGACAGCGGGTCTCGTCGCGGGCCTCGCCGGCCTCGCGCTGGCCGTTGCCGTGGGTCCCGAGCTCTTGGCGGTGGGTGTGGCGTCGCTTGCCGCCGGCTACCTCTACACCGGTGGTCCGCGACCCTACGGCTACGCAGGTTTCGGCGAGGTCTTCGTCTTCATCTTCTTCGGCCTCGTCGCCACGGTGGGGGCGGCCTACGTTCAGACCGAGCAGGTCAGCGCACTCAGCCTGGGGGCATCGGTGCCGGTTGGGTTTCTGGCGACATCGCTGCTCGTGGTCAACAACCTGCGTGACCTGCCGACCGATGCCGCTTCGGGGAAGATGACGCTCGCTGTTCGGTGGGGCGATGCCGCCACGAGGACCCTGTATATGGGCCTTCTCGTGGGGGCGTTCGTGGCCGTGCCCCTGCTTGCCCTCGCCCGACCATGGGCCCTGCTGGCCTTCGGTGCGATACCCCTGGCGATCGGACCGATTCGCCAGGTCGGCCGGGAGGGTTCCCGTGAGGCGCTTGTTGCGACGCTGGCGGACACCGCCAGGCTGCAGATCGGCTACGGGGTCCTGCTCACGCTGGGAATGGTGATCTCGGGATGAAGCCGAGTGGACCGCCATGGCATGGACGATCACGTGATCGAGGCGAGCCAGGCTCTGACCACATCGAGAAAGGCTTCGGGCTGCTCGAGGTGGGCGGCGTGACCGGCCTCGGGGATGATCGAGACGGTGGCGTTGTCCCCGATCATGTCGCCCATGCGTCGCGCCTGGCTCACGTATGGGAGGTCGTTCGCGCCGGCGATGACGAGCACGGGCATCGTGAGGGTGTGCAGACGAGTCCAAAGGGGCTGTTGACTTCCGGTTCCGGCCAGGCGAAGGCTCGATGCCAGGCCTTCCACGGTGTTCGAGGTACGTGCCTCGATACACCGTGCTCGTTCGGGAACCTTTGCGAACATGGGTTGCGCGAGCCAGTCGCCGAGGAACGCATCAAGTCCTTGGGACTCCAGCTGCCGGGCTCGGGCCTCGTCGAGTCGGACACGTTCACGACGAGCGGCCTCGTCCTCG
>JACOTK010000206.1 GCA_016178435.1 Actinomycetota bacterium | reverse complement strand
GATGGCTTGCGAGCTCGGTCAGATACGGGTCGTCGGCCTGCAACGATGCCAGGAGCGCGTGCTCAACTCGTTCGATCTCCAGGCTGATCCGGGGCAGGCCGGCAAGAGGGGACGCCACGGACCTCACGGTAGCGGCCCTGTAGGCGTGAGCGCGAACCGTGTCGCATCCCCCACGCGCCGATCTCTCGCAAAATGCGTGATCGCGCCGACAGGGCCACCAGTAGTTCAGCTGGTCGGCTTCCGAGGCACAAAGCACGGGGCGGATCGGTAGACTGCCTAGAGTATTCGCCAGTTACAGGGGAAGGCGGCGACCATGTTCGAACGTTTCACAGACCGAGCCCGAAGGGTTGTGGTTCTCGCTCAGGAAGAGGCGCGGCTTCTCAACCACAACTACATCGGCACCGAGCACATCCTGCTCGGGCTGATCCACGAGGGTGAGGGCGTGGCGGCGAAGGCGCTCGAATCGCTGGGCATATCGCTCGAAGCCGTGCGGAGTCAGGTCGAGGAGATCATCGGGCAGGGCGGCTCCTCCCCCTCGGGCCACATCCCCTTCACGCCTCGCGCCAAGAAGGTCCTGGAGCTGTCCCTGCGTGAGGCGCTGCAACTCGGCCACAACTACATCGGCACCGAGCACATCCTGCTCGGGCTGATCCGTGAAGGTGAGGGCGTCGCCGCCCAGGTGTTGGTGAAGCTCGGCGCCGATCTGTCCCGGGTGCGTCAGCAGGTCATCCAGCTCCTGTCGGGCTACTCGGGCTCGGGTGCGCAGGAGAATCCCAAGGCCGGCGCCACCACCGGGGGCGGAAGCGCGGACTCGCCTTCCGGCTCGTTGGTTCTCGACCAGTTCGGACGCAATCTCACCCAACAGGCCCGCGAGAAGAAGCTCGACCCGGTCATCGGCCGTTCCCGAGAGATGGAACGTGTCATGCAGGTGCTCTCCCGGCGCACCAAGAACAACCCCGTTCTGATCGGCGAGCCCGGGGTCGGCAAGACCGCCATCGTGGAGGGCCTCGCGCAAAAGATCGTGGCCAACGACGTGCCCGAGACCATCCGGGGCAAGCAGCTCTACACGCTCGACCTGGGCGCCCTCGTGGCCGGCAGCCGCTATCGAGGCGACTTCGAGGAACGCCTCAAGAAGGTGCTCAAGGAGATCCGCACCCGGGGCGACATCATCCTGTTCATCGACGAGTTGCACACCCTGGTGGGCGCCGGGGCTGCCGAAGGAGCCATCGACGCGGCGTCGATCCTCAAGCCGATGCTGGCCCGTGGCGAGTTGCAGACCATCGGCGCCACGACACTCGACGAGTACCGCAAGCACCTCGAGAAGGACGCGGCGCTCGAACGACGATTCCAGCCCATCAAGGTCGAAGAGCCCTCGGTGGCGCACACCATCGAGATTCTCAAGGGTCTGCGCGACCGCTACGAGTCGCATCACCGGGTGACGATCACCGACCAGGCGCTCGTCGCTGCGGCCAACCTCGCCGATCGCTACATCTCCGATCGTCATCTGCCCGACAAGGCGATCGACCTCATCGACGAGGCCGGCAGCCGCATGCGCATCCGTCGCATGCAGACCCCGCCCGACTACAAGGAGCTCGAGAACGAGCTCGATCGGGTCGTCCAGGCCAAGAAGGAAGCGGTCGAGTCCCAGCGATACGAGGAGGCCGGGCGCCTGCGCGACGAGGAGAAGACCCTGCTCGAGCGCAAGGCCGAAAAGGAGCGCGACATCAAGGCGTCGGGTGTTGACCTGTTCGACGAGGTCGACGAGGAGGGCATCGCCGAGGTGCTGTCGCTCTGGACCGGCATCCCCGTCTACAAGCTCACCGAGGAGGAGACCGCCAAGCTCCTGCGGATGGAGGACGAGCTCCACCACCGGGTGATCGGCCAGGAGGACGCCATCAAGGCGGTCTCCCAGGCGATCCGTCGTACCCGTGCCGGCCTCAAGGACCCCAAGCGCCCGAGCGGGTCGTTCATCTTCCTCGGCCCATCGGGTGTCGGCAAGACCGAGTTGGCCAAGACCCTCGCCGAGTTCCTCTTCGGTGAGGAGTCGGCGCTGATCAGCCTCGACATGTCCGAGTACATGGAGAAGCACACCGTCAGCCGACTCGTCGGGTCGCCCCCGGGCTATGTGGGCTATGACGAAGGTGGTCAGCTCACCGAGGCCGTGCGGCGCAAGCCGTTCTCGGTGGTGCTGTTCGACGAGGTCGAAAAGGCTCACCCTGACGTGTTCAACACCTTGCTCCAGATCCTGGAGGAGGGCCGTCTCACCGATGCGCAGGGACGTTCGGTCGACTTCCGCAACACGGTGTTGATCATGACCTCGAACCTCGGCACGGCTGATCTGCGCAAGGCCAATGTCGGCTTCACGAAGGTGGACGAGGCCGTCTCGTACTCACGCATGAAGGAAAAGGTCAATGATGCGCTCAAGGCGCACTTCCGACCCGAGTTCCTGAACCGCATCGACGAGACGATCGTCTTCCACGAGTTGTCCAAGCCCGAGGTGACCCAGATCGTCGACCTGATGATCAAGCGCCTGCAGAACCAGCTTGTCGCTCAGGGAATCGGCCTCGAGCTCTCCCAGGCGTCCAAGTTGCTTCTGGCCGAACGTGGTTACGACCCTTCGCTCGGCGCACGACCCTTGCGACGTGCCATTCAGCGGATGATCGAGGACCCACTGTCCGAGCAGATTCTGCTCAAGGAGTTCCGAGCCGGCGAGACGGTGTCGGTCGACGTGGAGGACGGTGAGATCACGTTCTCGGCCGTCGAGGGTTTCGTGCCTCCTCCCGCCGAGTTGGCCGAGGCCGGCCCCGCTCTCTGACGCCTGTCCGCAACCGAGCTGTTCCACGGGTGTTTTGGGCCCCTCCACTACGGTGTCCCTGTGCTCGCCTCATCTCGTCGGCCGCGTCCTTGTCGATCTCTTCGTCGATACCGGAAGGGCCCGTTGCTGGTGGTCCTTGCCCTGGCTCTGACCGCGTGCAAGGTGGATGTCCAGGTAGCGGTTGACGCCGAGACGAACGGGACGGGCAAGGTCGAGGTGACCGCCACGCTCGACGAGGAGGCAACGGCGAGCACCCCGAATCTGTCGAGCCGGTTGCGGGTCGACGACCTTCGGGCCACGGGTTGGACGGTTGTCGGCCCGACAAGGGCCGGTGCCCGCACCGTGCTGCGTGCCACCAAGGGTTT
>JACOTK010000205.1 GCA_016178435.1 Actinomycetota bacterium | reverse complement strand
CCGCGGGCGGCAGGGGAGTTCCTGTGCATGTCGTGCTTCCTGGTCATGCCGCAAAACCAGTTGGCTGACCCCAAACGCCAGATCTGTCGGGACTGCTCTTGATGCAGTACCGCCTCTTGATGGAGCGTTGTCGTTTGACTTTCCCTGTGACCACAACTTCGACAACGATGGGGAGATGAGCGCCATGGTCGACCATCAGGAGAAGAGCGCTGCCGAGCAGGCGGTGGAGATGCTGTTGTATGCCCCCGTGGGTTTGGCAAGCATCGCCAAGATGATGTTGCCGAAGCTTGTCGAGGTGGGTCGTACCGAGCTTGCCGCCGGCAACCTCGCGGGTCAGTTCACCGCCGCCAAGTTGGCGGGTCGCCTCGCGATCGAGGAGGCGCGAGCGGAGCTCGCCCGCTCGAGTGACGACCAGGATCTGGCCGGTGATCGATGGACAGGTGGAGCTCAGGGAGGTGTCGTGGCCTCGCCACGACTGGTTCGCTCGGCCCCCACCACCGGCCCCGGTGCAGAGCTGCTCGCGGTGCCCGACTACGACTCGCTGTCGGCTTCGCAGGTCCTTCCAAGGTTGGCGGCACTCGACGCCGGGGAGCTCGAAGCGGTGCGCGCCTATGAGGATCAGCATCGGGGTCGACGAACGGTGCTGGCCAGGATTGCCCAGATGCAGTCGTCGACCAACTGATCGACATCGAGTGATCGAGGCGGTTCGACGCGCCGACAACGAGGACCTGGCCCAGCTGTCCGCCTTGGCGGCGATGGCAGTCGGTGAGCAGGCGGAGGCCCGGGGTGGCCATGTTTGGTCAAATCGGGAGGCGATATCGATTCCCGCCGATTCGGTGCTCGCCTCGTGCCTCGGGGACCCCGAGGCATTGTTGCTTGTCGGCACGATCGATGACGCCGTTGTCGGATATGCGAGGGCGCGCATCGAGGGCTTGCGGAACGGCGAGCGCCTGGGCGTGATCAACGACATCTTTGTCATGGAGAACGCCCGCGAGGTCGGGGTTGGCGAGTTGCTCATCGAAACCGTCGTCGCCTGGGCCGTGGAGCGGGGTTGCAGCGGCGTCGATGCGACGGTGCTTCCCGGAAACCGACAGGCCAAGAACTTCTTCGAGACGGCTCACTTCACCGCCCGCGCCATCATCGTTCATCATCGCCTTGTGGATGGCGGAGTGCACGCCGGCGACGACGTCGGTACGGACGGCGAAACGAGTTACCGGTGAGCCCGCAGGTCGCCCCCGGCCCCGAGGTGTGCGTCGGGGCGGTGACGATTGCCGAAGGCCGGCTCTTACTGGTACAGCGCGGCCAGGACCCGGGACGTTGGGCATGGAGCGTTCCCGGCGGGCGTGTGCGGATCGGGGAGACCCTCGCCGAAGCGGTCATTCGAGAGCTGCGCGAAGAGACCGGCGTCGAGGGGCTGTGCGGTCGACTGCTCGGCTGGGTCGAACGGATCGACGATGACCGCCACCTCGTGATTCTCGACTTCATCGTCGATGTGCTCGACCTGGAGGAGCCCGTGGCGGGCGACGACGCGATCGACGCCAAATGGGTTCCTCTCCACGAGGTGGCCGAGTTGAACCTCGTGGAGGGTCTCGCCGAGTTCCTCCACGAGCATGGCGTGCTCGACGTCATTGCCTGAGGCTCGGTATCGGCCGAGGGTCAGCGTCCCTTCCACTGAGGTGCGCGCTTCTCGATGAACGCGAGGGGGCCCTCCGAGAAGTCCTCGCTCTGCGCCACGCGCATGAATGCCTCGTTGCTGAGACGCCACCCGGTCTCGTCGTCCGCGAGGATCGTCTCGGCAACGACCTTGCGGCTCTCGCGGACGGCCACCGGCGCATTGACGCAGATCCGCTCGGCGAGATCGAGAGCCCCCTCGACGGCTTTGCCCGGGTCGACGAGCGCATTCACCATGCCGAGCTGGTAGGCGCGCTCAGCGGAGATGGTGTCGCCGGTCAGGGCGAGCTCCATGGCCAGGTTGCGGGGGATCGCCCGCGGAAGGCGGAAAAGGCCGCCACCGGCGGCGACCAGTGAACGCTTGACCTCGGGAATGCCGAACTTTGCCTCGGTCGATGCGACCACGAGATCGCAGGCGAGCACGATCTCACAGCCGCCGGCGACGGCGGGGCCGTTGACCGCAGCGATGAGGGGCTTGGTCCGCTCGCGGGCACAAAGACCGGCAAAGCCGCCTTTGGCAGTCATGAGCCCGGCGGCCTGGCCCGTGGAGACCGCCTTCAGGTCGGCCCCGGCGCAGAAGACCGGGCCCGCTCCGGCGATGATGCCAACCCACAGATCGGGATCTTCCTCGAAACGGTCAAAGTGCGCCTCCATCGCTGCGGAGACCTCACCATTGATGGCGTTGCGGGCTTCGGGACGGTTAATCGTGAGGACGGCGACGCGTCCATGCTGTTCAAATTCGACCATGGAACAGACCCTAAGGGCTCACCGCCGGCCCTGTCGAGACTGACCGGCAGGCGGACTCAGTCGATCGTCTCTTCGGCGACGGCCGACGGGGGTCCCTCCATCGTTTCGGCTGTCACGACGGGCGTCTCCGCAACGGGCGTCTCCGCAGCCCGCCGGGGCGGTGGGGGCGGGGGAATCCGACGTCCGCCCACCAGAACGGCCGGTCCGCGTGCCGCATCACGGTGAGGTGCCAACGGGCCTGGCGACTTCGTGGCGGGCTTGGCGGATCTGGGGGGCTTGGCGGCCCTCGCCGTCTTGGCGGGCGGGGGCTCGATGCCGAACGACCTGGCCACTCCCGGCATGCGTCCCGCATGCTTGCGCACCATGGCGAGCAACTCCTCGCTCGGCTCGCTCGGCACGCCGCTCGGCTGAACATCGGCCCTCACCGAGGAGTAGGCCAGTGCGTCGATCAGCATCGTCCATCGATCGGTCAAGGTGTCGGCTGCCATGGCGGTGTTGACAGCCCCGGTCAGGGCCGCCGACAGATCCGCCGGGACGACAGCGGATGCATCAGGCGGGCGAGCGGTGAGGCGCAGCGCCCGTACGACCCGGCCGGCCTGAATCGATTGGGTGAGATCGACCAGCCACTGCTCAGCCTCCTCCCTGGTCCGGCGCTCGAGGGCTTCGCGCAGTTGACCTGCAAGCTCACGGGTTGTCTCGTCACGCACCACGTCGGCACCGGTGACCACGGAACGCAGATCACGAAGCGCCAGCTCGTTGATGTGGGCCATGGCGGCCTCGGCCCGGTCGAGCCAGTCGGCCACCTGAAGGCGAGGGAGCAGTCCCTCGGCGATGGTCAGGATTGCCTCGACGGGAACCGTTGGGAGGCCCTCGGCAAGGGCCTTGGTGTTCTGGTCCTCGATGGCACTGCGCACCGCGGGGAGCCCTCCGATGAGCGCCTGTTCCGCAATGGGTTGTTGCTCGGGAGGAAGGCTCGCGACGATCGCCTGACGGTGGACCCGGCCCGGTCGCAGCTTCTTGGCCTTCGGGCGCACAGGCAGAGGAGCGGGGCGTTCGGGTCGGGGTCCTTCCCGACGAGGCCCGGTGGGACGACGCTCGGAGCGCTCGCCGTCGGGGCGAGGGGAGCGAGGGCGGCGGTCTCCCCGGTCTCCGCGCGGGCCTCGATCTCCGCGATCCCCCCGGTCGCCCTTGCGACCGGGAACGAGTTGACTTGTCACCAGTGGTCCGTCGTCGCGTTTGGATCCGATGATCTCGATGGTCTCGGGCAGCGCCCGGGCGCCCTTGGGGGCGAGGATGGCGAGGATGGTGATGCCGTCGATGTCGAAGTCGGCATCGGCGCGAACAACATCACCGACCTTCGCACCCACGTACAGCAACGCTCCGTCCAGCTCGCCTTTCGGGAGACGGGCGCCCGCAGCACGCCACGTCCAGGAGCCGTCGCCCCGATCGCTGGTAAGTTCGACCTCAATCCTTCGTGACATAAGGCATGACGCCGCACCGCCGCCCTGAGGCTACTCCGTGAAGGCGGACAGTCGCTTGCGCAGAATGCCGATCATGGCCTTCTGATCGTCGGGGGTGAGCCCCGAATCCGTCAGCGGCGTCGCGAGGTCCATCACGGTGCTCAGGTCGCCCTCCACCTTGATCTCTCCACTCATCACGGCCTGCATGCCGGCCTGGGCGAGGTCATCGGCCTCGAAGAGCATACGGCGTGCGGTTGCGTAGGGAACCACGACGGTAGCGGTTGCACTTTCGAGTAACCCCTGGCCGATGTCGAGCCCCGCCATGTGCAACAGCCGTTCGCCGCCGGGGCCGTCGGTCACGCGAATATTGAGTGGTTTGTCCTCGAGCGCCTGGATGGGCTCACGCAGGCGATCGACTTCTTCGAACCACTCATCCGAAAGAAATTGGTAGGCAGGCATAGCCAACATATAGCAGATAAGTTACGATCGCGAGCAGAACAGGTGTCATGAGCCACCGGGGGGAATGGATGACTGGTAAGCAGCCGAACGCTGTCCCGGGCCGGGTGCAACTCGGGGACGGGTGGCGACTGGCGCGCATTGCCGGTGTGCTGACGCGCCATGGTGTGGCATCGGTCATCCGGGAGGCGCCGCGCATGACGCGCGCCAAGCGGGGGGCGCCTCAGGCGCTTGCCGTCACGCTCCGTCGCAGCTTCACCGAGCTCGGTCCGTCTTTCATCAAGTTCGGACAGCTCATCGCCTCCAGCCCGGGCCTGTTTCCCGAGGAGTTGACCACCGAGCTGCGTCACCTGCTGGACTCGTTGCCCCCGGAACCCCCTGATCACGCGCCGAGAACCATCGAGGCCGAGCTCGGGGCGCCGGTGGAGGAGCTCTTCGCGTGGTTCGACCCGAAGCCCATTGCTGCGGCGTCGGTCGCGCAGGTCCATCGGGCACGGTTGCACGATGGCACCGAGGTGGCGGTCAAGGTGGCCCGCCCCGGACTGCGTGGGCGCATCGAGCGCGACCTGCGGCTCATGCGCTTTGGCGCCGGAGCCATCGAGCGTATGACCGCCATCGGGCGCCTCGCCAAGCCGGTTGCCGTGATCGACGATTTCTCCGTCACGCTGCACTCCGAGATCGACTTCCGCAATGAGGCGG
>JACOTK010000204.1 GCA_016178435.1 Actinomycetota bacterium | reverse complement strand
GTCAACATCGCGGTGCCGAGCATCGAGCCCAGCACCACCAGGGCCATCTCGCGAGGACGACGAAACGAGTCGCGCAGCGCGAGCTTCCGCAGCACGGGTCGGAAGGCGATGATGATCAGAAAGGGCAGAGAGAGCCCAAGGCTCACGAGCAAGAGCACGGGATGTCCTTCGGGGAAGATGGCCGACGGGGGAACGGTCGTCGGAGCTTGAGTAGTCGCAAGTTGAGAGGTCGAGGGGAAGTCGAGGAGAGATTGAGGGGTGGGGAGGTGACTAGTGGGTCGGGTCGGCGTTGCGCTGCAACAACTCGGAGGCGAACGAATCACGAACGGTGTCACTGATCGTCTTCTCGAGCGGTCGGAGAAGTGAGCCGTAGCGGGCCTCTCGCAGGATGGCTTCGCGCACGATCTGGGGTGTGAGCTCGCTCGCGACCTGAGCCAACGCGCTCTGGGTTGCGTCGCGCACCGCTGCGCCAAGAACAGCCAACTCCAGGAGGCTCTCGTTGCTGTCGGCGTGGATGCGCTCCTGAAGCTGTGCCTCCCGCAGGTCGATCACGTGCTCCGAACGCTCCGCGTCCCCTGGTTCGAGGATGTCCCGGTCCTGGTGGTCGCCCGCGGGCGGAGCGCCGTTGGGGACGGATTCCCGGGTGGTGTCCGAGATGATGCGACCGTCGCTCATGCGAACGAGACGTCCCGCCTCCTGGCCCAGCGCGCCGTCGTGGGTGATGAAGATGATGGTCAGACCTTCGCCGTGCAGCTCGTGCAGCAGGCTCATCACGTTGGCCGCGGTTTCCGAGTCGAGAGCGCCGGTGGGTTCATCGGCCCAGACGATGCGTGGCTCGCCTGCGATGGCGCGGGCGACGGCCACCCGTTGCTGCTCGCCCCCCGACAGCTCGGTTGGGTGGTGGCGCAGACGGTGGCTCAGGCCCACGCGGTCGAGCGTCTCGATGGCCAGGCGACGAGCCTTGCCCGCCGGAACACCCGAGAGAAGGAGCGGCAACTCGACGTTCTCCGTTGCGTCGAAGACCGGGATCAGGTTGAAGGACTGGAAGATGAATCCCATCGAGGAGGCGCGGTGGCGCGTTCGGCGGTTGTCGGGCATCGCATGGATGTCCTCGCCGTCGATGAGCACGTTGCCGCCGTCGATGTCGTCGAGTCCCGAGAGGCAGTTCAACATGGTTGTCTTGCCGGAACCCGACGTGCCCATGATGGCGACGAACTCGCCCGCGTGCACCGTCAGGTCGATGCTGCGCAGCGCCTCGACCTCCTCCGCGCTCGTGCGATAGCACTTCCGAACCGACTCGGCCACCAACATCGCATCGCCATCCATGGGGGGCATCCTTTTCGTCATCGTCTGTCGGGTCATCGCTCTCGCTCGGGCGTGCATCGCCTCCGGCCACAGCGCGCACAAAGCATCGTGCCTGATCCGGTCCCAGAAATCGATAGGACAGTTGTCACGTTGGGTCACCATGCCACTGCCATTCGTATGCCGGTCGACCTCGGAAGCCATGCATCCATGAGAGCAAACCGCGCGGACTTGATACGTTTCGCTACGTCTTCGGGGGATCGGGTGGGAAACTCACAGCTCTGAGGTTCGTGGCCAACCCCTGACGCCCCTGGTCTGCCGGTATGTGACATCAGGCACATGATTGCCCTCCCCATTCTCAGGGCCTGACGATCGCGGCGAGCACGGCCTGTAGTTTGGCTCGGGTTTCGGCCAGCTCCGTTCGAGGGTCGGATCCCGCGACCAGGCCGTTGCCGGCGAACAAGCGTGCCCGGTTGCCGGCAATCTCCGCGCATCGGATCGCAACGGCGAAGCGACCGTTGCCCTGCGCGTCCACCCAGCCCACGGGCCCGGCGTAGCGCCCTCGATTGAACGGTTCGAGCTTGTGGATGAGGTCGAGCGCATCGGATCGGGGCCGGCCGCACACGGCCGGCGTGGGGTGTAGCGCGCCGACGAGGGTCAACACCGAAGCGGGTGGCGATGACAGCCGTCCCTCGACCAGAGAGGCGAGGTGATGCACGTTGGCAACCGAGACGATCGACGGCTCGGGCTCGGAGTCGACATAGGAGCAAAAGGGGAGGACCGCGTCGAGCACCATGTCGATGGTGATCTGGTGCTCGTCGCGGTCCTTGGAGGAGGCGAGAAGCGAAGCGGCCTGGCGGGCATCGACCGTAGCGTCACCTCGACGGGGGGCAGTGCCCGCCATGGGGTGCGAACGGATGACGTCACCATTGCGGGAGACCAACAACTCGGGACTTGCCCCGATGAAACCGCCGATCGCGTAGACCATGGAGGAGGGGTAGGCGAGCCGAAGTCGCTGGAGGATGTCGGTGATGTTGAGCGGGGCGTCGGCCTCGACGAGGATTTCACGTGCGAGCACGACCTTGTCGAGACCGCCCGCCGTCATGACCCGGACCGCCTCGCCCACCGAGTCGCACCAGGCGTCAGGGCTCTGCGCGGCACGAACCGTGAAGCTCATGGGATCGGCGCCGGTTTCGGCCACCGGTGCGCCAAGAGCACCCGGGACCAGTTCGCCATCGGTCGTCACGACGTCGGTGGGCGCCGCATCGGCCGGTTGGATGATGGTGACCCAACGCGCGCCGTCGTCCGATCGTCCGACGATCAGGGATGGAACGATCAACTCGGCGGGGGCGTCTTCCTCAAAGGGCAGGGCCGCAAAGGCAATCGGCCCGCATCCCAAACGTCCGACCTCGTCATGGGCCTCGATGCCCGCAAGGGCCTCACGGGTGGGCTCGGCGGCGGCTTCGAGGCGACCGGGACCTTCCGGCAGGGTGATGCGCGCCGCGACGCCCCGCCCTGCGAGCCCGGCGCCTCCCTGTTCGAAGAGCACGCCGTCGGACCCGGCAACGGCGATGAGATCGACGTCGGCATCAAGCCTCGTCGTGTGGGCGACCAGTCTCGGCGAGCCGCCGTGGCTCGTCATGGGGCGTCTCGGGTGGCGACCAGCAACTGACTGATGCCGCCGGACAACAAGTGGCGGGTGGCGTCGCTGAATCCGGCGCCTCGCAACATTGCCATCAGCTCGTCGGTCTCCGGCAGGTACGCAACCGAACGTGGGAGATAGCGGTAGGCGTTGGGATCGGACAACAGGCCCCCGATCAGGGGAACCACCTTGCCGAAGTAGATGCCGTGTCCCCAGCGCATGATGGGGTTGGGCGGCTCGGCCACCTCCAGCAGCGCGATGCGACCACCGGGCTTGACAACCCTCGCCAACTCCTCGAAAAACGCCCGAAGATCGACAAGGTTGCGCATGGCAAGGCCGCAGGTCGCGCCGTCGGCCGAGGCAGCGGGGACCGGAAGCACGGTGGCGTCGGCTTGAACAAGGGGGGCGGTGGTACGAGCCGCGCGCAACATGCCGAAGGACAGGTCCACGCCAACCGGGCGATGGCCGCTTGCCCGGAGGTCTCGGCAGAGGTCACCGGTGCCTGCTGCCAGGTCGAGCACGAGCGAACCCGTCGGCAGATCGAGTGCGGCGACGGTTCTTCGGCGCCAGCGGGTGTCGAGGCGAAAGGTCATGATCCGGTTGACCAGGTCGTAGCGAGGTGCGATCGCATCGAACATGGCCCGCACCGCCGTGGCCTTCTCGTCGCCCTGAGGGAGCGTCTCCGGCATACCGGAACGAGGTGCGCGGGCCATGCGTTCCACTGTAGAGGTCGTGCCGGGGGTGTGGTGGCGTCGGCCTGCCGGGCCGAACGACGCGGCTGTTCGCACGGGAGTTTGGGCTGTTTCAGATGGCGTCGGGCTGTTCCACGCCGCAGTGCTTGCAGCGCGGGTAGCCGCGTGAGGTGGGCCGGTCGCAGGCCACGCAGCGATAGACACGAAGCTCGCCTCGCCGGCCACGGCGGATCACGCTCCAGAGCATGCCTCCCACGGCAACGGCCAGCAGGACCTCGAGGACGTCACGAATCAGGTTTCCCATCAATGCCCCTTTGATCGCCGTGCGGCGCCAGGGTCAGTGAAACCAGATGCGCTGATAGTCGCGACTCTGGGGATGCACCAGCAGGGCCACCAGGGCAACCTCGAAGAGGAGATTGACGACATCACCGCCGAAGAGGCCATTGACCCCGTTGTAGGCGACCCGCAGAACGAACGGCAGGATGGCGACGGCGATGCCGAGGTTGTAGCCCCACCGCTTCTCGTTGGCGATCCCGAAGCCCGCCCCCACCCCGCCGAAGATCGTGGCCATGCCGTAGAAGTGGACGATGCTTCCGAAGAGCAGGGCAAAGAAAGCATTGATGTACAGCAGAAAGACGGCGATCTGCAACGTCTGGGGTTGCGTGGGATTGAGCCAGCGGCGTGTTTCCATCTGCTCAGTTTGTCAGCCCTGTCGAGATTTCGGTGATCATCCCCGATCGGGGCGGAGCACCGAGGTTCACGGGCGTCGCGGCGCGTTGCTTGTTGTGGACCGCCCGCAGCTGGCCACAGGCGGCATCGATGTTCGTTCCCCGGTTCTCCCGGATCGTGGCATTGACCCCGAGGGATTGGAGCTGATCACGAAATGCCTCGACCGTTGAACGGGGCGATCCGGCCACGGCATAGCCGGGCGTCGGGTTCAGTGGGATCAGATTCACGTGGGCTCGCAATGGCAACGCCAGCCCCGCCAACTCCCGTGCGTCGCGTGGTCGGTCGTTGACCTCACTGATGAGCGCCCATTCGAACGACAACCTCCGACCCTTGGCCTCCAGGTACGCCTCGCATGCCCGGGTGAGGGCGGCGAGCGGGTAGCGGCGGTTGGGCGGCACCAACTCGTCGCGCAATTGGTCATTGGCTGCGTGGAGCGAGACGGCAAGGTTCACCGGAAGCCGCTCGCCTGCCAGGCGGCGAATGCCCGGCACGATGCCAACCGTGGAGATCGTGAGATGGCGAGCGGACAGACCGACATCGTCGTGAAGCCGCTCGACGGCCGCCCACATGCGGTCGTAGTTGGCCATCGGCTCGCCCATGCCCATGAACACGACGTTGCTCACCCGTCGATCGCCCGAAGACCGTATGGCAGCGATCACCTGCTCGACGATCTCGCCGGTGGTGAGGTTCCGCTCGAATCCGGCCTGTCCGGTGGCGCAGAACCCGCAGGCCATGGCACAGCCTGCCTGTGACGAGACGCAGACCGTCGAGCGATGCTCGTAGTGCATGAGGACGGTCTCGATCAGGGCTCCATCGTGCATGCGCCAGAGCCACTTGACGGTATCGCCGTTCTCGTTCCTCGACTCATGGGCCAACGAGAGCGCCGCCGGCAGCTCGTGGTCGAGTCGTTCGCGCAGTGACCTGGGGAGATTGGTCATTGCCGTCGGCTCCACCGCCTGGTGGTACAGGCCTTCCCATATCTGGTTCACCCGGTAGCCGGGTTCGCCGACCAGCATCGAGGTCAGCTCGTCTCGCGCGATGTCGTAACGGGTTCGCGGGCCGACGGGCATGGTGTTCAGGCTAGAGGCGTAGGCAGTCGTAACGTGGTCGGCATGGATGAGGAACGGACGCAGCACGTCGGTCATGGTGTCGATCCGGTGGAACCTCCGGTGCCCGAGGTTCATCACCGTGACGTCTCGGGCGGGACCGCTCGTGCAGCGGTCTTCGGGGTGAGCGACGGGCTGGTCTCGAACATGGGCCTCATCCTGGGCGTGGCGGGTGCAGGGCCTGCTCCGAGCGTT
>JACOTK010000203.1 GCA_016178435.1 Actinomycetota bacterium | reverse complement strand
GCTGGTGGCCTTGACCTCCTTGGGATCTGCATACGTGGTTGCGTCCATACCCCCCACGAGCACCTGGACCACGCCCAGGTCGAGACGCAGCTCACGAACCGTCGTCCTCGATGTGCTGGGACCGCTCTCGGGAGCCGCAACAGTTTCGGTCGCGCCACGGAACTGCAGCGGGCCGCGAACCATCTCGGGTGTGTTGCGGGTTTTGAGCGCTCCACCCGCGGTACGAGAGTCGGCAGTGCTGGCCGCCATGGCGGAAAGGGCCGGGCCGATGAAATCCAGGGTCCATCCATGCTTGTCAAGGGTGGGTGTGTTGACGAGCGCGAGACCGGCAAGTGAGCCGAGGAGACCCATGTCCAGGGCTCCCGCTGCCGCACTTGCCGTCTTGCCATCGACACGGGCACCGGAGGTGCCCAACTTGATGGGCAACGCGAAGTTGCCCGCGAAGATGTTGATGCCCACGACCTGGGAATCGACCTGGGCCTTGACGCCACCACCCGACTGCAGCGTCCCGGGCGGAGGGCTTGACTGCGCCGTGACGCTGCCCGCCGGCATCATGACTGCGGCCAGGAGTGCTCCCGCGACGAGGGCGCCCCCGACTCCCTTTGCCTTCCCGACCTTGCCTCTGACCTTGGTCATCATGCTCGCTCCATCTCCACCACGTCCCCCACCCAAGAGAACTCGTTGACGACTTCAGTTGCCGATCCCCTGCAACAACTTCAACTCATTGTTGCAGGTGACATTCGACACGCTTTGGACCCAATCCTGCAAGTCTCAACTGCAAGAACGCCTCCTGAGCAGGGGATTTCCCACAAAGGCGTGGGGGTACGCCTGCACAGGTGAGCGCCGGATGAGCCGGTTCCCGCCGGTTCAGCCCGCGAGATCGTCCTTGGACGTCATCTTCGTCGCGAACTCGTCCGCTCCTGCCTGACCCACCGCCTGGGATTCCAGGCCGTCGAAAAGGAACGAGATGATCTCGGGGTCGTTCATGATGTTCCAGTCCGGCGCCATGAGCTTGGCGTAACGCTCGAAATAGAGCATCTGCTTGGCGACCAGGACCATCTCACGAGGCAGGCGGACCTCGTAACGGGTTCCGATGCGCACGATGTCCACCAGAATCTGTCCATAGGAGATCTCCGACAGGGGGGCCCCCATGATGGGTTCCACGATCTCGGCGATGTCCCGGGCCGATTCATCGAGGTCCTGGGGGTTGAGGATGGCCCCGAGCTCGTAGATCGCCTTCGCCACCTCCTTGAAGTCGCCGTCGATGAGCAGGGCCGGCAGGCCATGGCGAATGACCTCCTTGGTCTTGTCGTCGAGGCGGCCCATGATGCCGAAGTCGAGGAAGACCATCACGCCGTTCTCGTCGAGCATGAGGTTGCCCGCATGGACATCGCCGTGGAAGTAGCCGTGCTCCAGCGCTGCCTCCATCCAGGCGCGCACGCCCTTCTTCAGCGTGCCCGCCAGGTCCCAGCCCTTGGTGTTGAGCTCGAAGAGATCGTCGATCTTGTAGCCGTAGATGCGCTCCATGGTCAGCACCCGTCGGGTGGTCCAAGGCCAACGAACCGAGGGAACCCGTATGTCGTCGTTCTTGCCGTAGGCACGCAGATTGGCATCGAAGGCCTCCATGGCGCGAGCCTCACCCACGAAGTTCAGCTCCTCGCGCAGTGTTGCGGCGAAGTCCTCGACAACGGCAATCGGGTTCGCCATGCGGCCCTTGCCCGATGTGCGCTCGAGGATCTTGGCCAACCGCATGAGGATCCGGAGATCGCCCTCGACGCGTTCCTTGATACCGGGACGTTGGATCTTGACCACCACCTCCTCGCCATCATGGAGCTGTGCCGTGTGGACCTGTGCGATCGAGGCCGAGGCGAGCGGCACTCGGTCGAACCGGGCGAAGATCATCTCGGGCTTGTCACCGAGCTCCTCGACGATGAGCTTCTCGACCTCCTCGTAGTCGAATGGCGGCACCTCGTCGAGCAGGCTGCGAAACTCGTCGGCGAGCACCTGAGGAAAGAGTCCGGGACTCGATGCACCCAGCTGCGCCAGCTTGACGTAGGTAGGACCGAGCGCAGCAAAAGCATGCTTGGCCTCGGAGGAGGCGATCCGGGAGCGGTCCTCCTTGTTCCGGCTGTGAGGGAGGAACCGAAGCCCGTGGCGGGTGAGCACCCGAGCAGTCGTGGCCGCCCTCCCGACCTCACGAAGGCCGAAACCCCGAATTGCCTCGTCGGTCAAACCCCTTGCACGAGCCATCGTCCCCCCTGGGTGGATCACGTTATGATGTGACATAGTGGCACATCGGTAGTGGCGTGCCACACGGCCGGTGGGGGGATTCGAGGGTCAGTCCCGATCGGGAGGGTCTCCACAGGCACTTTCCCCTGAAGAGTGGGTGGCATCCGGACCTGGACAATGGAATCGGCGGCAAAAGGACCTCTGATCATGACGCACATCGTCGGAACTTCGCTCGCCCGTCTCACCGCGGCCGACCTGGTCACCAGGTCGTCGGGAGTCGATCGTCCGGGCATGGCGACCTCGGCGCTGCGCCCCGGGAAGGCCTGACCCGAGCCCATGGCCAATGCACCCGTGTTCCCGCTCCTGCAGGAGGGTCTTCCACCGGCTCCACCGGAGGCGCTCGACCCCTATCTCGACGCCGGTGCACGGTGCTTCGCCCGATACGGCATATCCCGTACCACCATGCCCGACATCGCCCGCGAGATCGGAGTCTCCCGAACGACGGTCTATCGCCAGGTCGGCAGCATCGACCATTTGCTCTGGATGCTCGCGAGCCGGGAGACACACCGACTGATCGCCACGCTTCCCGGCATCTCCCTGCATCTCGACGGGCCGCAGACGCTCGTCAAGCTCATGACCTCCATCATCGTGCAGATCCAAGGGAATCCCGTCGTCTCCAAGGTCCTCTCGGACGAGCCCGACGTGGTTGGCCCACTTCTGGCCAGTGACCTGAATCGGATCCTCAACGAAGCCACGGAAATTGCCACTCCTCTCCTGGCCGCCGCCATGCGTGCCGGGATGCTTGCCGAACGCGATCCCGCGACAACGGCCAATTGGCTGGTCCGCATGGCCGTTTCGCTCATCGTCTCCCCGCCACCCGG
>JACOTK010000237.1 GCA_016178435.1 Actinomycetota bacterium | reverse complement strand
CTCGGCCTCCTCGATGCAACGAGCGACGGCGTCCCATTCCCACCGGTCCCGCAGCAGGTTGATGTCGACCGAGGTGTCATCGGCGAGGAGGTCGAGTGCCAGTGCGTCGAGTGCAGCACGCCGTTCCTGATCGCCGCCCAACAGGCACGCGTGCAACGGACCCTCTTCCTCCAGGACACATGCGCCCTCGTGGAACCGGACACGAGCGGCCCGGGTCACCATGATCTGCAGGCAGCGCGCGTCGGCGACCATGGCCTGGCCACCGTCGACCGCCCAGGCATCGGGAGCGACGGGGTGCCGGGTCAAGGGACGCAGCGTGACCGTGGCCTCGAACTCCAGCATCGAGGCAACCGCGCTCATGTCGCTCAAGGTCGTGAAGGTCGTGGCCGACCCGTTCAACAGCTCCGCCAGCCGGCTCGCGGCCCGTTCCATGCTGCCGCCGAGGGGCGCCGTGGCCATGGGGTTCATGGCTCCCATGGTCGCACAGCCGTGCGACACCGGCCGCGAGGGTGAGGATGAGCCTCGGGGCGATCCACTGGGCATCGACGGTCTCGTGCAGTTCCGAGCTTTCCACTCTCAACGGTCGAACCACTTCACAACGTGCTACCTTCCCACCGTTGGTGTTGGTGAGTGCCGGCGGTTCCTCATGTTGGGTCATCTGGGCAAGAGCGCGGTTCGTGTTGGGGCGACGGTCCTCGCCGTGACGCTCATGGCCGGTGTGCCGGCGCCGCTGCCCGTTGACGCAGCGCCTGTGAAGGCGAAGGACCCGGGCCCCCTCGAGGTCAAGGGCAAGGCTCCTGAGGGTCGTGCCCGATCAGCCGACGGGCAACTTCGAGCTGTCGCCTCCTTCGGTGTCGGGCGTTTCCGGGCCGGGTTGGACCGCTCCGGATGGCGCGGGATCGCAGGGTCGGGTGCAGAGGATTGATCCAAAGGGCAAGGTCGTCGCCGAGTTCGACTCCCCCACGCTTCGAGTGGTGCGCAATCCCGATGGTGCCTTGCAGGTGTTGGCGAGCGCGGCACCGGCGCGTTTGAAGGACAAGGACGGCAAAAGGGTCCCCTTGGACCTGTCGTTGGCCCGTGGCAAAGGGGGCCTGCTTCGCACCCAGGTCAGCCCCGTCGCCGTTGCGATTGACGACGGGGCGGCGCGGGCAACCCCTCTTGCCGAGCTGCGCTTTGCCGAGGGCGCCGTCCTCGGGCTCGATCTCAAGGTGGTGCCCGATGGCGTCAAGGGTGAGCTGAGCCCCGGCAAGGAGCTGAAGCGCCGCGAGACGAAGGGCTACTCACCCGAGGACACGGCCAATGTTGAGGCGCTGGCTGGTCTGCCCACTCGTGGCGCCCCGAGCGTGAGCTATGCCGCCGAGAGAGGCGTGGTCGCCTCGCTTGCGCCGACTCCCTTGGGGGTGAAGACCACCTACACGCCGGGCGTATTCTGCATCAGAGTATGTCGCCTTTCCCATCCACGGGTCATAGAAAGTCGTGCAACTCCCATGTATCACCCTGAGGCGACCGCTGACGTCCCGCCACCTTGGCCGCGTCCGTAAGGAATACCATCCACTCGAAGGAGAGTAAATTCGTGGCATTGAGCATCTTGAGTCTCAATATGAACTACTGCAGATCCGTCACCTCTCTCGGCTTTCGCCCAGTCCAGAACCTCTCGAACGTCACGGGCACCGATGATGCGCCAGGTATCGATACGGCTGCGATCTTCTGAAATGATCTCCACCCTGTATGTTGGGATGTCAACTTCGGAGGTTGCGTCACGTGGATCTATAAGGGTGACGTCTATTGTCAATATTCTCTCTCGATCTCGATCAGCACTTCATCAAATATATGTAAGAACAACTCAGATACTCTTGCAAACATAACTGTGATGGCTACCGACTGTTGATGTCACACCCGAATAGAAGAAATACCAGGTTGAAGGCATGGCCCACCAACCGGTTCCCCTGCCGTCGTTGCCGGTCTGCGGCGTGTAGAACGTCTTTGCCGAACCATTAACGGTGACCCACTGTCCATACTTGGACTTGGCCCGTTCGAACCATGTGAGGCTACCTGGTGCTACAACCACTGGCAGAGGCGAACTGTAGTAGCCCTTGTTACTGGACGAACACCTGGGATACCCCACTGCCGGTGCAGGTAATACGCGTCTTGAAGATGGCCCCGCCAGCCCCGGATGAGTAATGCGCATCGTCGTTGGTTCCAGAACAAACTACCGAAACCCCTGAACTCGATGCGCTTTGGGTAACACCATCATTGGGGATACTGCCACCCTCTGAGTCTGTGGCACATCCAACAGGAAAGCATGTCATGTCTTTTAGAACCTGACTGGCACCAGCCTTGCCTCTTGGCACCTCACTAGCATCAGTTCTACTAGGTCCTAAATCTTGAGCACCAGCGTCGGCACCGGCAACCCCACCCAGCAAGGCCCGTGCCACCAAAGCGCCGCAACACGCCTCATGATTATCAAACCCCATCCTTCTCTTCAGCCGAGTTGGACAACCACGAACCTTAACCCTGATCCACCGATCGGCCTGGTGGTGTGAGGGTCGCGTATCCGCGGAAGAGGTGTCCTGACCTGGGAGAATAGCAGTTGCGAAAGCAGCCATAGCCCCCAGGTCGGAGGACACCTCTTCGACCGCGGCGGCCGTAGGCGCAGCTGCCCACATCGGGGAGTTTCCACTTGGGGCTGGCTGTATCAACGTCGCTCGACGAGCCTCTTCTTCCTTGACGGCCCTCATCGACGGCCACGAGGAGAGAGAGGAGTTGCCATGACGTCACCGATTCATTCCTGTCGCCATCCGATCCATTGTCTGGTTCCGCCCCAGATGCTGGAACGAATTGCCGAGAACGGCTCACAGGCCCAGCGCAAATGGGCGCTGGACACCCTGACCCGAGATCACTCGCTGCGGATGGCCCGCGTGCAGAACATGCAGCACCGAGCGAGCGGCCCCCGTCGAGCGGACATCTTGACCGAGGTCCTTGCCGGTATGCCTCGGCGAACGATTCGCACGGCGCAGAACACCGAGAACGTGGAAGGCCCGGTGATGCGCGGCGAAGGTGACCCGCCAACCGGTGACGTGGCGGTCGACGAGGCCTACGACGGCCTGGGGGCGACGTACGCCTTCTTCTGGGACGTTCTCGAGCGTGATTCGATCGACGGTGACGGCCTTCCGCTGCGTGGGGTCGTGCATTTCGGAAGCCAGTACGACAACGCCTTTTGGGACGGCCAACGCATGGTCTTCGGCGATGGCGACGGGGAGTTGTTCCTTCGCTTCACCAAGAGCCTCGATGTGATCGGCCACGAACTGGCCCACGGGGTGACCGAGGACGAGGCAGCCCTCGAGTACTGGGGTCAGTCGGGTGCGTTGAACGAGTCGATGTCGGACGTGTTCGGCTCCCTGGTCAAGCAGTACAAGCTCGGCCAACGTGCGGACGAGGCCGATTGGCTCATCGGCGCCGACCTGCTGGCGCCCGGGGTCAACGGCGTGGCGTTGCGTTCCATGGCGAAACCGGGCACCGCCTACGACGACCCGGTGCTGGGCAGGGATCCGCAGCCTGCGCACATGACCAAGTACGTGTCGACTCTCTCGGACAACGGTGGGGTCCACATCAACTCCGGCATTCCCAACAAGGCTTTCCACGCTGTGGCCACGGCTCTTGGCGGCTACGCCTGGGAGCGTGCGGGAGAGATCTGGTACGAGGCGCTGCGTGACAGTCGCATCAAGCCACGTGCCCGGTTCCGCACGTTTGCCCGCGCGACCCAGCGAGCGGCAAATCGGCTCTATGGTGATGGCAGCGTCGAGTCCAAGGCGGTTGGCGACGGATGGGACGCGGTGGGCATCGAGTTGTGAGCAGGTCGGAATGCGGAGCGTGGTGTGACCCCTTGTCGAATTGAGATGACCCGTAGCGGTGGTGTCACCGGCGTGCAGTTGCGAAGCGCCATCGACACCGCCGCTCTGGCCCCCGCCGATGCGGCGGAGATCGAGGCGATGCTCGGGAAGGTCGACCTCAACGAGTGGACCTCGGGGAGCACCCGTCGTGGAGGCCCGCCGGATCGGTTCCAGTACGACCTGGTGATCGAACAGGACGGAAGGCGCCACGAGATCACCATCGGCGAGCGGGATGTCTCCCCGTCGCTGCGGTCGCTTCTCGATCGCCTGGTCGCCGAGGCCCGCCGGCGACCCTGAGACCTGTGCCGACCGTGATGCGGGGTGCCGACCGTGATGGTGGGAACGGGCTAAGCCCCGGCGAGACGAATGAGGCTGGGATGGCCACTGCTCGTGACCTCGACGCGTCGGGCGAAGAGTCGTTCGAACAGGGCGCGCTTGTGGCGCACCCCCCAGCACTCGAGATCGAGGTCGCCTGCTCCCGACAGGATGAGGCGGACCTTGCGGTCGTCGATCTCGACGCTGACCTGGTCCACGATTGAGGCGTGGCCACGATCGAGGCCATCGGCGAGGCGGAGAATGGCCAGCAGACATTCGGCGTCGTCCCGGCGTGCCGACGGCAGGTTCCGGTAGGGCTCGAACGATCCCTTCGGGTCACTGCCGCGATGGAAGCGCACCAGCGTGGCCAACATGGCGATGTCCTCGGGGGCAAAGCCCCGCAACCGGCCGTGCTCGATGAGATAGGCGCTGTGCTTGTGGTGGCCGCTCACCGATATGTGCTCGCCGATGTCGTGCAACAGCCCTGCATGGCCGAGCAGCTCACGGTCGGCGGACGAGAGGCCGTGCAGTGATGCCGTTCGGTCGAACAGGTCGGTGGCGAGTCGGGCGACCTGGCGTCCGTGCGCCTCGTCCCACCCGCAGCGTCGGGCGAGCGCGAGCACCGATGTCCTGCGGATGGCCGAATCCTCCCCGGTCCAGTCCACCAGGTCGTGGCGTGCGATGGCGTCGAGGATCATGCCCTCG
>JACOTK010000236.1 GCA_016178435.1 Actinomycetota bacterium | reverse complement strand
GGGGGCCGTTGCATCGTGTCGGGCGCTGCCGGCTCGAGCCCGAGCGCCATGGCAGGCAGGCCGTCGGTCACGAGGTTGATCCACAGGATCTGGATCGCCGTGAGGGGAAACGGAAGGCCGAACACCGGGGCCAGGAGCATGACCCAGATCTCACCGGAGTTGGTCGTGAGAAGGTAGCGGACGAAGCGACGGATGTTGTCGTAGATGCGGCGTCCCTCCTCGACGGCGGCGACGATGGTCGCGAAGTTGTCGTCGGCGAGGATGATGTCCGCAGCCTCCTTGCTGACCTCGGTTCCGGTGATGCCCATCGCGACGCCGATGTCGGCCAGCTCGAGGGCCGGTGCATCGTTGACGCCGTCACCGGTCATCGCCACGACCGCTCCCCGTGTCTGCCATGCCCGCACGATGCGGACCTTCTGCTCGGGGTTCGTGCGGGCGTAGACCCGGATGTGCTCGACCCGATCGACGAGAGTCGCGTCATCCAACTTGTCGAGCTCATCCCCCGTCAGCACCTGATCACGGGGGTTGTCGATCAGACCGAGCCGATGGGCGATGGCAAGAGCAGTGCGGTCGTGGTCGCCGGTGATCATGATCGGCGTGATCCCCGCTCGTCGACATCCCGCAATGGCGTCGGCGACCTCCGGACGCGGGGGGTCGGTCATGCCCACGAGGCCGAGCAGGCGCAGGTCGTTCTCGTGGTCTTCGAGCGAGGTGACCGGTCCGTCGACGCGACGCTCGGCAAAGGCGAGAACCCGAAAGCCCTCGTCGGCAAGCCCGGTGGATGCGGCGAGGGCGGCGGGGATGTTCTCGGACCCCTCGGGACCCAGGAGAGGAATGACGTCGCTCAGCGCCCCCTTCACGGCGATCCAGATGCCGTCCCCATCGGCGTGCGCGGTCGTCATGCGACGACGGGTCGGATCGAACGCGATCTCGCCACGACGCGGATGACGACCGAGCAGGTCGTCGCGATCCACGCCGACCTTGTCGGAAAAGGTCAGCAGCGCTGCCTCGGTCGGGTCGCCCACGATGGTCCACTCACCCCCCTCCGAACGAGGAGGGTGAAGCGCAGCGTCGTTGCATGCGGCGGCCACGCGGGCGAGTGACAGGAGCGCCGCAGGCGCGAGCGAACCCTCGATGCCTTCGAGAGCGCCCTCGGGGTCGTAGCCGACACCCGTGACGCCGACGAGTCCCTGTGGCGTCCAGACCCGTTCGACCATCATCCGGTTCTGGGTCAAGGTGCCGGTCTTGTCCGTGCAGATGATGTTGACGGAGCCCAGTGTCTCGACGGCCGGAAGTCGACGGATGAGGGCATGACGATCGGCCATACGACGTGCCCCGAGCGCCAGGGCAACGGTGACCACTGCCGGTAGCCCCTCGGGGATGGCCGCGACCGCCAGGCTGACCGATATCAGGAACATCCTCTCTGCCGTCTCGCCCACGGCCATGCCCACGGCGAAGACCGCCGCGCAGATGACGAGCGAGACCGATGCGAGTTGGCGTCCGAGGGTGCCGAGGCGGTTCTGAAGCGGCGTCGGGCGAGTATCTCCACCCTCGAGCAGAGAGGCGATCCTGCCCAACTCGGTTGCCATACCGGTGGCCACGACGGCGCCGGTGGCCCGCCCGTGGGTGATCGCCGTTCCCCTGAGGACAAGTGCGTCGGGCAACTTCGGGACGGCTTCGGACTCCCCGGTCAACGCCGCCTCGTTGACACGAAGGGCATGGGGATCGACGAGGCGCAGGTCGGCGGGTACGACGTCGCCGGCGCTGATCTCGACCAGATCACCCACGACCAGCTCGACCGACGGCACTTCACGGATCCGGCCGTCGCGGACCACGCGTGCCTTCGGGGAGCTGAGCTGCTCGAGGGCAGCGATTGCCCGATCCGATCGGTATTCCTGGATGAAGCCGAGGACGGCGGTCAGGACCACGATGAGGGCGATGACGACGGCGTCGGTGTAGTGGCCGAGCAACAGGGTCACCGCGGCCGCAACGGCGAGCAGGATCGTCATCGTGTTGGCCAATTGACGCACCAGGAGCTGTCGGGCGCCTGATCGGGGCCGGCCGATCAGCTCGTTGGGGCCGTTGGCGACCAACCGTCGTGCTGCTTCCGCAGCCGAGAGGCCCCGATCGTTCTCGACCGTCAAGGCACGGGAACGTCGGGCACGGTCGACCAGTCACGGGGGACGACGGTGACCGGACGGTTGCTGTACTCGAGGAGTTGATGGCTCGTGCTGCCGAGGCGAAGCTCCGGGAAGCCACCATGGCCGCGGCTCCCGACCACGATGAGGTCGGCGCGCACATCCTCGGCGGTCTGCAGCAAACCGGACACGGGGTTGCCCTCGAGAAAGACCGGCCGGTGGCGTACGCCGGCCTGGCGCAAGGGTTCACACCAGAGCTCCTCGAGCTGCGTGCGCATCTCGTCACGGTGCCCGTAGCTCGGCACGGTCCGGCCGGGACTCGGGTGCAGCAGCAGGCCCATGGAGTGCACGGCCACGATCTCGGCATCGCAGACCAGAGCCACATCGATTGCCCAACGGAGTGCCAGAGCGGCATTCTCCGATCCGTCGGTACCCACGACGATGCATCTGATGGTCATCTCGGTGCTCCTCGCTGTTGTCGCCGTCTCTTGGCTGCTGCATCGGTACCCAGGACTGCCGGGATGGACAACGATGCCACGGCCCAGCCCGCGACGCTCGGCGAGGCGTGCTCGAGCAGCGAGGCCACCGGCCCGATGAACAGGAAGCCGAGGAGCATCACCAGCTCGATGATCACGGCGCCGATCAGCAACTTGTTGACGGGACGCCCGATGGACCACGCCGGCCGGGTCGTGCTGCGACAGGCAAAGGCATTGGCGAACTGACCGAGCACCACGGCGGTGAACGCCGCGCC
>JACOTK010000235.1 GCA_016178435.1 Actinomycetota bacterium | reverse complement strand
TGTTCGTGACCGATCGCAACCGTGAGTCCACGGTCGAGCACGTCCTGGAGAAGACTGACGACGAGATACTGCTGCTCGAGCGTGTCGAGCACCTGTCGCACAGTCTCGACGGCATCGAATGCCTGGGCCATGCGCGATGCCCCGCCGACGAAGACCTGGTCCGATGCACGATCCTCGGCAACGGACAGGGCCTGGATCGCCGAGGAGCACAGCGCCGCAGCCGATTCGTCCGCAGGCAGCGGGAGCGACGCGGCGGGCTCACTTGCCGAGCCGGCGACACCGACGCCGGAGCGCACGGTCTGGCCGACAAGACACTGCGAAAGGTGCCGGGTGGCCGCATCGAACGAATCCTGTCCGACCTGGCCCACCACCTCGATCGGGGCACGCTCGACGGCGCCGTTGGAGAGGACCAGGACCACGATCGCCGACCGATCGCCCAAGGAGACCAGTTGCACCGAACGGATCACCGCATCCTCGTGCGGCGGTCCGATGACCACCGCCGCGTAGTCGGTCAGGTTGGCGAGCAGCTTGGACGTGCCGTGCAACATCACCTCGATTGCGCCACGGGTACGGGAGAAGAATGCGCTGACCTGTTCGCGACGGACGGCGTCGATGCCCGCCGGGTCGGTGAGCGAATCGACAAAATAGCGGTAGCCCTGGTCGGTTGGGACCCGCCCGGCACTCGTGTGGGGCTGCATCAGGTAGCCCTCCTCCTCGAGGGCCATCATCTCCTTGCGGATGGTCGCAGGCGACACGCCCATGCCCGGCAGGCGCGCGACCCAACTCGAGCCGACCGGTTGCGCCGTCTCGATGTACTCCCCAACCACTGCCCGGAGGATCGATGCCTTGCGTTCATCCATCATGTTCCCCTCGATGGTACCTGGCACTCCGTACACCCGAGTGCCAAGAGAGGCCCGACGCCCGATGCGGGTCGCGGCGCAGTGTCGCGGCATCCGGCTCTCCGGTCATCGAGGCGTCCGGCTCTCGGGGCGTTGTCGCTTCATCGTCGCGTCAGTCGTCGAGACGCAGCGCAGAGATGAACGCCTCCTGGGGCACCTCGACCCGACCGATCGACTTCATGCGCTTCTTGCCCTCTTTCTGCTTCTCCAGCAGCTTGCGCTTGCGCGTGATGTCACCGCCGTAGCACTTGGCCAACACATCCTTGCGCTTGGCCTTGACGGTCTCACGGGCGATGATCCGACCACCGATGGTCGCCTGGATGGGCACGTCGAACATCTGACGGGGAATGAGCTCGCGGAGCTTCTCGCTCATCCGCCGGCCGTAGTCATAGGCCTTGTCGCGGTGCACGATCGTCGAAAAGGCATCGACGGGCACACCGTTGAGCATGACGTCGACCTTCACGAGCTGCGAGGGCTCGTAGCCGACCGGTTCGTAGTCGAGGCTGGCGTAGCCCTTGGTGCGGCTCTTCATCTGATCGAAGAAGTCCACCACGACCTCGGCGAGGGGCATGCGATAGACGAGCTCGAGCCGTTCGGGGCTCAGGTACTCCATCTTCTCCATGACCCCGCGGCGCTCCTGGCAGAGCTCCATCAGCGTTCCCGTATAGTCCGAGGGCGTCAGGATCGTGAGCTTCAGATAGGGCTCCTCGATCCGGTCGATCATGTTCGCCGGCGGCAGCAACGAGGGGTTCGCGACCTCCATGGTCTCGCCCGCCGTGGTCGTCACCTCGTAGGCCACCGAGGGAGCGGTTGCGATGAGGCTCAGGTTGAACTCCCGCTCGAGACGCTCGCGAATGATCTCCATGTGCAGGAGCCCGAGAAAACCACAGCGGAAGCCGAATCCAAGCGCCGTGGAGCTCTCGGGCTCGTAGGTGAAGCTCGCGTCATTGAGCCGGAGCTTCTCCAACGACTCTCGGAGTGTCTCGAAGTCGTCACCGTCGACCGGGAACAGCCCGCAGAAGACCATCGGCTTGGGGTCGAGGTAACCCTCCAGCGGCTCGGCCGCCTGCCGGGCGGCCAGGGTCACCGTCTCACCCGAACGGGCCTGGCCGACATCCTTGATGCCCGCGATGAGATAACCGACCTCACCCGGGCCGAGGGAGGCTACGGGCTGAGGGCCCGGCGTTCGCACCCCGATCTCCTCGAGGTTGTAGATGGCGCCCGCGTGCATGAAGCGCACGCGATCTCCGCTCGACACCGTGCCCTCGACCACGCGGATCGAGGAGATGACCCCTCGGTACTGGTCGAACTGGGAGTCGAAGATGAGCGCCTGCAATGGGGCATCGGGGTCGCCGACGGGTGGCGGGATGCGCTCGACGACGGCGTCGAGCACCTCGGCAACGCCCTCGCCCGTCTTGGCGCTGATGCGGAGGATGTCCTCGGCCGCCAGCCCCAGCACGCGTTCGATCTCATCGGCGTAGCGATCGGGATCGGCAGCGGGCAGGTCGATCTTGTTGAGCACGGCCACGATCTCGAGATCGTGCTCGAGCGCCAGATAGCAGTTGGCGAGCGTCTGGGCCTCGATGCCCTGCGCTGCGTCGACGATCAACAACACGCCTTCGCACGCCGCCAGCGATCGCGACACCTCGTAGCCGAAGTCCACGTGACCGGGTGTGTCCACCAGGTGGATGATGTGGTCCTTCCACGGCACGCGAACGTTCTGGGCCTTGATGGTGATACCGCGTTCGCGTTCGATGTCCATCGAGTCGAGGTACTGCGCCTTCATCTCCCTGGCGGTGACCACCCCGGTGATCTCGAGGATCCGGTCGGCAAGGGTGGACTTCCCGTGGTCGATGTGGGCAATGATGCTGAGGGAGCGAAAACGTGAGAGATCGGCGATGGCTTCGAGCGTAGCCATCCTGACTGTGGTCACCGCATCGTCGGGCTGCTATCGTCGACGTGTTCCATACGCCTGCCGGTAGGACTTGTCATGGCCAACATCAAGAGCCAAATCAAACGCAACAAACAGAACGAGAAGCGACGCATCCGCAACAAGGATGTTCGCACCGAATTGAAGACGCGGGTCAAGGTCGCGGTCACCGCTGCCGAGGCCGGCGGCGAAAGCCTTGACGACGCGCTGAAGCTCGCCGTCAAGCGCATCGACAAGGCCGCATCGAAGGGCATCATCCACAAGAATGCGGCTGCCCGCCGCAAGAGCCGCCTCATGAAGAGACTCACCAAGGCGACCGCCGACTCCTGAGCGTCGAGCCCAGGGCTCCCCGTCGCTCGGACAAATGACCACCATTGGGGCGAACCCGGCGCATCGGGGTTGTTCGCGGCCCGAATCCCGTTACCTGCTCGCGTCCGCTCGGCTCACCGTCTCGCCGCACCCCCACGAGGCCCCAGGCGGCTGAGTCGTGCCACCAACACCTCCATGACCAACTCCTCCGGCCACCCCTTGACCCCACGCAGATCGAGATCGGCCTCGCTGAGCAGACGGATTGCCTCCACCACCCCGCCGTGTCCCAGGCGCCGAGTCTGCGTCAGTGCCTTCTTGGCGGGAAAGGTCGAGCCCTTCATGCCGAGCACGTCGGCGGCGGCGGCCTCGTCGACCACGTTGGCTCCATCGAGGCGCAGCATCTTTGCGTAGTGGCCGTGCAGCACCGCCATCATCTGCAGTGGATGGCGCTCGCCGGCGCCCATCATCCGGCTCAGCGCGTTCAGTGCCCCGGGTGTATCGCCACGGTCGATCGCATCGGTCAGCTCCCAGGGCGGGACGTTGCCCGCCTCCCCGAGGAATGGAGCGATGTCGTTGCCTCCCAGGCGGGCCCCCTCGCCGAAACACGCGACGAGGGTTGCCAGCAGCGACGAGAGACGTCCGAGATCGTCACCGAGATGGGCATCGATGAGCGTGGTTGCCGTTCCGTCGAGCTTCACGGGCGATCGGTGAAGCTGTTCGCTGATCCATGCGCTTCGGCCCTTGCTCTGCTGGGGTACGTCGGTGGTGAGGATGTGGCCAACCTGTTTGACCATCGCGGACAACTTGGTCGAGAGGCGGCCCTTGTCCGCGGTCACGAGCACCATCGAGGTGGTCGGAAGGGGGTCCGAGAGATAGTCGAGCAGCGGCTGGAGCGCGTCGGAGGAATAGGTGGTGACGTCGCGCACCACGATCACCCTTCGCTCTGCGAGGAACGGCGGGGTCTGCGCCGCGTCCGCTGCGCTCGCGGTGTCGCCCGCATCGCCGTCGGGACCGAACTCCTCGACCATCAACGAGAGGTCCGCGTCACCCACCAGCTCGTGGACGAGCTTGGACACCGCCTGCGACCGCAGTGTCGGATCCTCGCCCTTGACGAGGTAGACGGGCAAGGGCGCCGTCATACGCCCGCCGATTCGAGCATCGCCGCCATGACATCGGCCACCTGGCAGGCGCCTCGAACGTCATGCGCCCTCAGGATGCGACAGCCTCCCACGATGCCCATCGCATGGGCGGCGTGGCTGATCTCGCGACGCTGATCGATCTCGAGATCGAACATCCTGCCCAGGAAGGTCTTGTTCGACGCGGAGAGAAGGACGGGAAAGCCGAGCGCGACGAGACTCGAGGAATGGCGCAGCAGCACCACCGACTGCTGCCACGTCTTGCCGAGATCGAGGCCGGCGTCGAGCACGATGCGTTCGACTGGAATGCCCGCCGAACGTGCCCGATGCGCCCGTTCGAGCAGGAAGGCGTTGACCTCGGCAACGACATCGTCATAGTGGGGCTCGGGATCGGGGATGCGGGGACCGAGACGAATATGGGTGGCAACAACGGTGGCGCCGGCAGAGGCCGCCACCTCGAGGTAGGCCGGGTCGGCGAAACCGCTGATGTCGTTGCCGACGACCGCTCCCACGGCATAGGCAGCCTTGGCGACCGACGCCCGCCAGGTGTCACACGACAGCGGCACATCGAAACGTCGGTGCAGCTCGTCGATCACCCCGACCACACGGTCGAGCTCCTCCGCCTCGCTCACCTCGGGACCGGGCCCCGCCTTCACGCCACCGACGTCGAGGAGGTCGGCCCCCTCGGTCACGAGCGCGTCGGCTCGACGGTAGAACGCCTCGAGGTCCCAGAACCGGCCCCGGTCGTAGAACGAGTCGGGCGTCCGATTGAGAATCCCCATCACCAACGCCCGGTACGTGACGTCGTAGGTGTGAGGTCCGAGAGCCAGTTCCATCAGCCCTGACGCTACCGCCTCAACCTCGGCGCCCTCCCGGTCGGGAAGACTTCAGCCGGACATGCGGCGCGGTCTCCCCGGCGCCGGCGAGATCCTGATCCGACGCCGGAAAGGTCACCTCCACCTCACCCACGGCGACCACCGAAGGGGCGACGATGACGATCGCGTCCCGAATCTCGTGACCCTCGGGAGCAAGCACGGCCCGAACGGGAACCCGGCGGCGAACGACCGCAATGGCATCCGACGTCGCACCGCTGCCGTGTCGGGCCACCACCAGGTCGACACGTCGGACGCCCCGGGAGCGAAGACCATCCAGCAGCCTGAGCGGATCAGGTCGGTCGACCACCAGGACCACCGCACCTCCGGAGTCCCGCCAGAGCGTCGCCCCTCGAGCCGGCTCGACGCCGGTGAGCACCGTGCTCGGCGGCCACAGGGTCGGTGCTCCCACGATCAGGGCCGTCAACCCCGCGCCGACCGGCACCACCGTGGCCCTCGCTGCGCCCTGTCGCAGGATTCCATGGCGTGAGACCCAGGTGATGGAAGCCAGTGCGACGAGGCCCAGGAGATGAGGAAGTCCGATGCGCCCCAACGGCAGACCTGCCGCCCACTCGGCCACACCGGCCACCCAATGGAGCAGGAGCGATGTGGGTACGTGCAACACCCCGTCGAAGGGTGGCCCGAGCACCCCCGCCGCCAGGCCCCCCGCCAATCCCCACATCATCAACGGGCCGGCCGCCGGCACCGCGAGCAGGTTGGCCGGCAACGAGGCGACCGGAAGGCCGTCGAACGCCGGGATGATGACCGGGGCCACCCCCACCTGGGCGGCCAGGGTCACGGCCACCAACGGCGAGCGGCAATCGGCCCGGCCAGCACGACGATGCCCAGCGATGCACCCACCGAGAGCTGAAACCCCATGACGTGAACGAGCAGGGGGTCGAGCAGCACAACTGCCGCGACCGCCAGTGCCAGCACCCGCAGACGACTCGCCGGTCGTCCCCGCTCGACGGCGGTGGCCGAGATGGCGGCCATGGCCGTCGCCCGCAACACCGAGGGCTCCGCACGGGTGATCACGATGATGAACCCGAGCAACAACATCGTGGCGACCCAACGACCTCGCAGCCCCAACCGAGCGACAAGGGGTCGCGCCAGGACGAGCACGAACGCGACGTTCTGGCCCGAGACCACCAGCAGATGCGTCAGGCCGGCAGCGCGAAAGTCGGATGCGACCTCGTCACGTTGGCCGCGGTCGTCGCCGAGCACGAACCCGCTGAACAACGGGCGTTGGCGGTTGTCGAGGGGCCGAGCTCCCGCCACGAGCATCCGTCGAGCGCTGTTCGCCACCCGCGAGACGAGCCCACCCTGTCGCCACGCGCGCACCTCGCCGACCTGTAGGCGGGCTGCGACATGACGCCGGGCCAACCAGTCACGCGCTCGCGGCGACGGCGACACCAGGC
>JACOTK010000209.1 GCA_016178435.1 Actinomycetota bacterium | reverse complement strand
TCACGATCAGACCGACAAAGCCTCCCGCACGGTTGAGGTCATCGATCGCGATGCCGTCACCGGGCTGTGGGCCCCGGAGGAGATGCAGCAGTCCGTCGAGAGCAACAACGGCGAGGAGCACCCCGACGACAACACGGCGGTGGGAACCAGCCGACTCGTGGTCGTCCTCGGCGTCGTGCGACACCAACCGATCCAGCCCGATGCCGACAAGCACCAGGGGTGTCACAACCGACAGCACGCCGACCAGACCCTCTGCGGTTGCCTCGAGCAGACGTCCGACGGGCCCCGCCAAGTCGACGTAGATGCCGAGGGCGGCAAGGACGCCGATCAGGATGAGTGCGACATTCAAGGACCCACCATGTCGGGTGGCGCCGTCTCGATGGGTGCCGTCTCGGGAACGGACGGTGCTGCCCCCGGATTTCCCGCCGGCCCGTCCGGAGCCGGACTTCGATGCGCTCTTCGGCGGCGAGCCCGGTGAGCGCCCCTTGGACGGCTTCGTGGTCGAACGTCGCGTTGTCATGGACACAGTGGAAACAATGGTAACACCGGCAACATCATCAACATCGCGATCCCCACACGTTCAGCCATGCTCCATCCGCGTCCGGCTCGCGCCGTTACGCCGTAGGGCATCAGCAGCTTCGGGCGCGACCCTGCTGGATCAGCCGCCTTGGGATCAGCCGCCTTGGATCAGCCGCCAGGGGGTCAGACGGCGCGACAGGCGAGCAGCGAGTTTGCGCCCGGACCGTTGTTGATGCCGTAGACACAGACGTCGTGAGCTCCCCCCGACACGGAAAACACCTTGTCGAAACCGTGGCCGGCGCCGAATCCGGCGAAGGCGTCACCGACGTCGGAACGATCGCCACCGGCATCGAAGGCCGCGACGAGCACACCATCGACATAGACATGCACGCCGATCGCGCCGGCCGTGTCGGGATCCAACACCCAGCCTGCCACCCGAAGGCTTCCGTTGGTGATCGAGGCAACGTCGAGCGAGCCGAGCGGATCGGCGCTCACCAACACCCATCGACAGCCCACCAGGGAGTTGGCCCCCGGACCTTGGTTGATCCCGTAGGCGCACACCGTGTGGAACCCCGCGGTGAGGGGAATCACGGCGTCAAAGCCGTGCGCGTCACCGTAACCCGGGTACGCCGAGGCGATGTCGGGACGACTCGCTCCGGCGCCGTGCACCCCGACGAGCGTGCCGTCGACGTAGACATGGACATCGATGACCCCGGCGGCGCCGGGGTCGATTGCCCAACCCGCGACACGGGTTCCCCCGGGGGCCATCGAAGCGACATCGAACGATCCGAACGGATCGGCTCCCAGCGTCACCGTGCCGCATCCCAACAAGATGTTGCTCCCCGGGCCCTCGTTGATGCCATAGGCGCACACGGTGTGTGCCCCGGGCGCCGCTGCCATGATCGTGTCGAAGCCGTGCGCATTGCCGAACCCGGCAAACCTGGAGCCGACGTCGGGTCGATTCGCATCGGCAACGAATGCGCCGGCAAGGGCGCCGTCGACGTACAGATGCACCCCGATCGGCATCGTCACGTCCGGGTCGAGCGCCCAACCCGCAACACGCAGGCCCTGTGGATGACCGGCGACCACATCAAGTGAACCCACGGGATCAGGCGTGGCAAAGGTGATCGCCGACGCAACACTTGGCGGCACCGTGGTCGCCGGCGGTGTCGTGGTCGGCGGCGGTGTCGTGGTCGGCGGCGGTGTCGTGGTCGCCGGCGGTGTCGTGGTCGGTGGTGGACTCACGGGAGCGCGAAGAGCGATCGAGAACGCCGCCCCCCCCGCCGCAACAGATGCCCAGTCCTTTGCCGTTCCCACCTGCACCGGACTCAGGTGATCGACGGTGGTGCCGTCACCGAGTTGGCCGTAGGAGTTGTCGCCCCATGCCCACATCGTGCCGTCCGACCGGAGCGCCAATCCGTGGCCGGTTCCTGCATCCACCGACTTCCAGCTGGTCGCAACGCCAATTTGCACCGGAGCAAGGCGTCCAGTGGTCGAGCCGTCACCGAGTTGGCCGTAGGAGTTGTCGCCCCATGCCCACATCGTGCCGTCGGTCCTGATGCCAACGACGTGATCCGAGCCCGCCGCCATGGAGCCCCAGAGAGCTGCCCCGCCGACACGGGACGGGCTGACCCTGCTGGTCGTCGTGCCGTCACCGAGTTGGCCGTAGGAGTTGTCACCCCATGCCCACAGGCTGCCATCCGCCTTGGTCGCCAGGGAGTGGAAGGAACCGGCGTCAATGGACTTCCAGTCCTTGGCCGAACCAACCTGCACGGGACTTGTGCGACTTGTGGTCGAGCCATCACCAAGCTGGCCGAATGCGTTGTTGCCCCACGCCCATAAGGTTCCGTCGGACTTCACGCCCAGCGAATGGGAGGAGCCGGCCGCGACGGAGACCCAAGTGGTACCCGAACCCACGTTTACAGGGGCCGAGAGGAAAACGAGGGTTCCATCCGCAGGGGACGTGCCGTCGCCGAGCTGGCCATAGGTGTTCTTGCCCCAGGCCCACATGGTTCCATCGATCTTCACGCCGAGGGAGTGGTGCTCGCCGGCCGCGACCGACACCCAATCGGTACCGACGCCGATTCGAGTCGGTGTTGGACGTTCCATCGTCGTTCCGTCACCGAGTTGGCCGTAGTCGTTGCTGCCCCAGGCCCATAGGGTGCCGTCGGCCTTCACGCCCAGGGAATGTTCGGCGCCCGTCGAAACCGTCGCCCAGCTCGCACCTCCGTCAACCTGACCGGGTGTTGCTCGTTGCACCGCCTTCCCATTGCCGAGTTGGCCGTACTCGTTGTTGCCCCAGGCCCACAGGGTGCCGTCGGCCTTGACAGCCAGCGAATGATCCTGGTCGCTGGTGTACTGGTCGGACCCCGCAGCGACCGAAACCCAGTTGGCTGCCGTTCCCACCTGAACCGGGTCCGAACGGGACGTCGTGGTTCCGTCGCCGAGCTGGCCGGCCCCGTTGGAGCCCCACGCCCACAAGGTGCCGTTCGCCTTGACGGCAAATGCATGGCCCCCCGCATGAACGGAGGCCCAATCCGCCGCCGATCCGACCTTCGCCGGAGTCGCACCGCCACCGAGACCCCAGGTCCACAACGTACCGTCGGTCTTCACGGCCACCGACTGATGAGCGCCGGCCTCCGCCGACTTCCAGTTCGTTGCGGCGCCCACGCGAATGGGACTCGACCGATTCGTGTCGGTGCCATCACCCAGCTCTCCCGAGGAGTTGTCACCCCAGGCCCACAACGTGTGATCGGTTCTGATCGCCACGTTGTGGTCTCCGATGCTCGACACCGCTGCCCACGTTGTTTCCGTGCCGATCTTCTTCGGGCTCGTCCGGTCGATGGTTGTTCCGTCACCCACCTGACCCAGATCGTTGGCTCCCCACGCCCACAAGGTGCCGTCGGTCTTCAGCGCCAAGGAGTGGCGGTAACCACCGGCAACGGAGAGCCAATTCCTCGCCGTACCGATCTGGACGGGAACGGCGCGTTCGGTGGTGGTTGCATCACCCACCTGGCCGGCATCATTCCCGCCCCAGGCCCACAGGGTGCCGTCGGTCTTCACTCCCAACCCGTGCGATCCACCGGCGTCCACCAATTTCCAATTGGCGGCCGAACCGAGTTGCACCGGCTCAGCCGGCGCTGTCCCATCGCCGGGCGAGCTCGCGGTGCCGGTTCCCCAACGCCACAGCGTGCCGTCCTGTCTCAGTCCCAGCGAGAAGCCGCTGCCGGCGGAAACCGACTTCCATGTCGTGTCGACCCCGATCCTGCCAGGGCTGGGGTACGTCACCGTCGTTCCGTCGCCGAGTGTTCCCGATCGCCCGTTTCCCCACGACCAGGCACTTGACGCGCTCACCCCGGCTGCGCCGGCCCCCGTGGAGCCGAGTTGACCCATCCCTGCCAAGACGCCCGCGAACAACGCGACAACGGCAAGTGCACCGGCTCGTCTCATCAAACCCCTCGTGTCGCTCGACTGCACCTTGGAACCCGCGCGAAATCTGCGTTGTCGGCTGAGAAGTCGTCCCGAGACCCCTGACTGTCTACGCCATCGCCTCCCTCCGGTCAAGGATGTCGGTCGCCTGTCCCGGTGATCTCACCATGAACCTTGCACCGCGCGACCCATCCACCGGTCCGCACGCGCACGGCCAACCACGCGCCACATTCGGCGCAGTAACGCGGGGGGTCCAGTCGTGGCAGACATCCGGAACATGCGTTGACCGGTTTGCCACAGCCGGTGCAGTGCATCAGGGGCCAGGTCCTCAAATCACCTTGGAC
>JACOTK010000048.1 GCA_016178435.1 Actinomycetota bacterium | reverse complement strand
TTCCATACCGAGGACCTTGCAGTCGTGGCCAACGAGCGGGTGCCCCGATGGCAGCGAGCCGGCGAGAACGTCGGCGTCGGCGGCAGTGTCGACAGTCTGCACAACGCCCTCATGAACTCGCCCGGCCATCGGGCCAACATCCTCGGGGACTACAACTACGTGGGTATGGGGGTCGTCCAGGGATCGGGGCGGATGTACATCACCCAGTTCTTCGCCAAGACCCCCGCCGACCTCGCGGTCTCCAACGGTCCCAATGTCTCGCCTCTCGGCTCATTTGACGTGATCCGGCGCGAACTTGACCTTGCCTCCGTCGCCGGCTGGGCCATCGACCCCGACACCGCCGCGCCCATCGACATCCACGTCTACGTCGACGGACGTTTCTCCGGCAACGGGACCGCCGATGTGACCCGATCGGATATCGGCGGCGTGTACCCGGACTACGGCAGCCAACACGGCTTCTCGTTCAACATCCAGCCGGGTCCGGGCTCGCACAACGTCTGCGCCTACGCCATCAACACCGGCCCGGGAACCAACACGCTGCTCGGCTGTCGGACATTGGACATGAACCCCACGCCCTTCGGGTCCCTCGACAACGTGCAACGCGTGGCGGGCGGTGTCTCCGTGAACGGCTGGGCAATCGATCCCGACACGAGCTCCTCGGTTGATGTGCATGTCTACGCCGATGGAGCGTTCGCCGGGGCGGGCCGCGCATCGGTGGCCCGATCGGATCTGGCATACGGCTTCCCCGATTACGGCGGTAGCCACGGGTTCGGCGTCACCGTTGCTCTCGGAGCAGGGACCCATGACGTCTGCGTCTATGCGCTCAATCTCGCCGGAGCCGGCAACAACGCCCTTCTTGGTTGTCGATCGATCACCCTGGATGCCAACAGCTTCGGTTCACTCGATGTGGCACAGGCAACCACCGGAGGCATCCGGGTTTCCGGCTGGGCCATCGATCCCGACACCGCATCGGCGATCAACGTGCACGTCTATGTCGACAGCAGCTTCGCCGGGTCGTTCCCGGCGAAGAACAGGCGCGACGACCTCGCTGCGTTCTTTCCGAGTTGGGGAGCCGGCCATGGTTACGAGGCAACGGTGAGCGCATCCCCCGGCAGCCACGTGGTGTGCGCCTATGCGATCGACGCTGCGGGGGGTGGCGCCAACACCGGACTCGGGTGTCGAGCGACATGACCGTCGCGGGACGCAGGGCGGCTCGTCCCTCGGCCCTTCGGGCGATGCCTGTGACCATCATGATCGTTGCCGTTCTCTTCCCCGTCCTCGCCTCACCGGCTCGAGCCGACGAGATTCGACCGATCCGATTTCCGATCGAGGGTCGGTCCCGATTCTCCAATGACTTCGGCGCGCCACGCTCGGGAGGGAGGAGCCATCAGGGCAACGACATCTTCGCCTCGAAGCTGCAGCAGGTCGTGGCGGTCGTCGACGCCAAGATCTCCCTCGCCCGCCTCGACAGCTCCGGCAATGCGGGCAACATCGTGGTGCTTCGAGATGCCCAGGGCTGGGAGTACTCCTACATGCACCTCAACAACGACTCGCCCGGCACCGATGACGGCGCCAACATGGCCGAGTGGGCGATGGCTCCCGGACTCCGTCAGGGCAGTCGCGTGGTGGCCGGCCAACCAATCGCCTACGTCGGCGACAGTGGCAACGCGGAGGGCACGGCGCCGCATCTGCACTTCGAGATCCATGCACCGGACGACTCGGTGCTCAACCCGTTCGAGAGCCTCCAGGCAGCTTCCCGCGAGCCCTTCGCGAACAACCACCCCGGAGCGGCCTCACCGGCCGGCTCCATCGACCTGGTCGATCGAGCGCCTGGTGGAATCCGCATCAGCGGCTGGAGCATCGACCCCGACACCACAGGCCCGGTGACCGTCATGGCCTACCCCAACGGCCGGTGGGGCGGGGAGGCGAAGGCGAGCAAGGAGCGAGGCGACCTCGCCACCGCCTACCCCACCTCGGGATCCCGGCACGGCTTCTCGATGCTCGTTCCCGTCTCGGACCCCGGGCGGGTAACCACCTGCGTCTACGGGGCCAACGTCGAGGCCGGCCTGGCCGGCAGGCTCGGATGTCCGTCACTGGACGTCGCGGTCAACCCGTTCGGCTCGATCGATCAGGTGGACCGCCAACCCGGCGGTGTCAACGTCAGCGGATGGGTCATCGACCCCGACGTCGCCGAATCGACGGATGTCCATGTCTATGTCGACGGGGCATTTGCCGGGTCCTCCGGTGGGGCGATCGAGCGTTCGGATGTTGCCTCGGCCTTTCCTGCCTACGGCAGCGCTCACGGCTTCAGCCTGGACCTCACCGTCAGCGAGGGGTTCCACGTCATGTGCGCCTACGGCATCAACGTTGCGTCGGGACAGAACTCGCTGATCGGGTGCCGCTGGATCATGAACACCACCGACCCCTGGAGCAATCTCGACCGCGCCGAGAGACAGGGCTCGGTGATCACGGTCGCGGGATGGGCGACCGACCCCGACACGAGGGCGCCCGTTCCCCTCCACACCTATCTGGATGGGATCCACGTCGGACTCGCCGGCGCCGACATCCCGCGACCCGACCTGCCGGCCGCCTACCCCCGGTACGGCGAGCGGCACGGCTTCGGATTCGATCTGCCGGTCAACAGCGCGCCGCACACGGTCTGCGTCTATGCCATCAATGAGGGCCCGGGCCACAACACCCTCGTCGGCTGTCGGACCGTTTGAGGCCCGGACCCATCGGGCTCCGAGGCTCGGCGAATGGGTCCACCAGGTGCGTGTGCCGAACGACTCGTCTCCCCGGACGCCGCCTGGCAAGACCACCTCGGTGTCCGATGGAGGCCCGCCTCTCCGCTCGGCCTCTAGTCTGACGTTCATGAATCTCCGTCGCCATCACCGCGACAGAGGTCCGCGTCCATGACCCCGTTGCCTGCGCCCACAAGGCCCCTGGTCCGGGTGGTCGTGCTGAACTTCAACGGCGGCGACATGACGATCGCCTGTCTCGAACAGTTGATCGGAACCGACTGGCCGGCCGAGCGCCTGCAGCTCGTTCTCGTCGACAATGCCTCGACCGACCATGTCGTGAGCGACGTGCGCCGCGACATGCCCACGGTGTCGATCATCGAGTCAGCCGTGAATCGTGGTTTTGCCGGTGGGTGCAATCTCGGTCTTCATGACCTGGACAACATCGATTTCGTGGCACTCGTGAACAACGACGTTCTGGTAGAACCCGATTGGCTTGGTCCACTCGTGACGGCGCTCGAATCGGACCCCACCCTGGGCGCCGCATGTCCCCGCATCCTCTTCACACACCGGTACCTCGATCTCCGCATCACCGTTCCGACCACTCGCCGTGGTTGGGGCGATCACCGTGAGCTGGGTGTTCGACTCAGCGGGCTGCGGGTCGGCGATGAGGAGCGTTGGCGCCAGGTCCAACTCGTGGAGGGCTTCTGGGGCCTGGAGCACGCGGCCGACCGTGGAGACGACTTCCAGTGGACAGCAGGGGAAGCGCTGTTGCGTGTGCCGATGCCCGATGGATCTGGCCTCCCGTGCTGCACCGAGCTACTCCTCGCCGCCGACTCGCCGGTTCCCGTGACCTTGCATGCCGGCGGCGAGGTCGCCCATCACCTGGTGGGAACCGAACCCGACTGGTATGCGGTCGAGACCAGGGGCGAGCCCTTCGAGGTGATCAACAACGTCGGATCGATGCTCACCCCGGACCACCACGGAGCCGACCGGGGCTACCTGGAGCCCGCCGAGGGGCGTTACCGCGACCCTGAGGACGTCTTTGCCTGGTGCGGCGCGGCGGTGCTCCTCCCACGTCGCTACCTCCAAGAGGTGGGCGTGTTCGACGAGCGATTCTTCCTGTACTACGAGGACCTCGAATTGTCGTGGCGTGGGCGGAAGCAGGGATGGCGCTACCGCTATGTGCCGGCATCGACCGTCCGGCACCACCACTCCGCCACAACGCTGGAGGGGTCGCCGCTCTCGCAGCACCACAACGAGAGGAACAGGCTCCTCACGCTCATCCTGCACGGCTCGATGCGGACCGTCTGCGCCGTGCTCGTTCGCCATCTCCTCGTCACCGGGTCCTATCTGCGACGGGACGTCCTCAGCCCGCTTCTCCGCGGTCGGCCTGTTCGATCCGAGTCGGTTCGGCGTCGCCTCCGGGCGCTTGGGGCGGCATTGCGACTGGCACCCGCCATGCTCATGCAACGGCGTGAACGACGGTTGTGTGGTCAGATGGCGATCAGGCCGTCAGATGGCGATCAGATCGTCACCTGACGACAGGCAATGAGACTGTTGGAACCCACGCCGACGTTGATGCCATAGACGCACACGGTGTGGGCTCCGCCTGCTGCAGCGATCGTCGTGTCGAAGCCACGCAGATCACTCCCACCCATGCCCTGGGCGACGTCGGTCCTCGAGGTGTCGGCGTTCAGCTCACCGACGAAGGCCCCATCGAGGTACACGTGGACCTTCACGCTCGCGTCCGTGCTGAGGTCCACGGCCCAACCTGCGACCCGGATGCCACCGGCCGAGGCCGCTACGACATCGAGTGACCCCAGGGGGTCCGAGGGCACGGTCACCTGGCGGCATGCGATGAACGTGTTGGTCCCTGCCCCGACGTTGATGCCGTACAGACAGACATTGTGCGCTCCCGCATCGGCGCCGAGGAGCGCATGAAATCCATGATTGGCCCCGATCCCGGGATAGGCGCCCTCCACATCGGGGCGGGCGACATCGGCCGTGAATGCTCCGGCAAAGGCGCCGTCGATGTAGGCGTGCACGCCGATCGAATCAGACGTGCCGGGATCGAACGCCCAGCCGTCCACCTGCAGCGCGCCGGGGAGCGATCGGAGCACGTCGAAGGATCCGACGGGGCTCTGTTGCACCACGACCGACCGACATCCGATGAAGCTGTTCGTACCGGTGCCGACGTTGATGCCGTAGATGCAGACGTTGTGCGAACCTCCCGGCAGTTGCGCACCGATCAACGCATCGAAACCGTGGGAACCACCAAAGCCCGGAAATGCGCCTGCGATGTCCGCGCGAGCCACATCAGCGGGGAATGCGCCGGCAAAGGCACCATCCACATAGGCGTGAACGTCGATCGGACCCGTTGCATTGGGATCCAACGCCCAGCCGCCAACTCGCACTCCGGCCTCTCCCGCCGACACCCGATCGAACGAACCGAAGGGGTCGGCCCCCAACACGATCTGACGACACGCGATGAGACGGTTCGTGCCGGGGCCCACGTTGATGGCATAGAGACACACGTTGCGATTCCCACCGCCCGCAGGCACGAGGGCCGAGAATCCATGATCGGTCCCGAGCCCCGGGTATGGACCCGCGAGATCAGTGCGGGACAACGAGGATCGGACGGCGCCCGCGAACGAGCCGTCGACATACGCATGCACATCGATCGGATCGGCCGTGTTGGGGTCGAGGGCCCAACCCTCGACACGAACCCCACCCCCGGCGCCGGTCAGGGTATCGAACGACCCGAACGGATTGGTCGCCACCGTTCGACAACCGAGGAGCACGTTGGTACCGGCATACACGTTGATCGCGTATGCGCAGACCGAGTGGTCCCCGGGACCGACGGCCACCGTGGTGTCAAAGCCGTGATTCGATCCGTAGGACGGGTACGCGGCCTCGATGTCCGACCGGACCGCTGAGGCGGTCAACGCCGTGGCGATTGCCCCGTCTACATACACATGCACATCGATCGGATCGGCCGTGTTGGGGTCGAGGGCCCAACCCGCGACACGCACCCCGGCCTCGGTTCCCACCGCCAGGTCAAGTGAGCCGAACGGGTCGATGGTGGTGACGAGCGACGTGCTCAGAAGTTGCACGTCGAGTCCACCGCCGTCGTTGCTGATCCCGCTGTTCACCACCTGGCGGAATCGGGCGCCGGTCACATCCTTCGTCCCGGCGCTCCCCACCAACCGGGCGGTCGCCTTGTCCACTCGGCCCGACACGCCGAACGGGCCGAGCAGGGAGATGGAGGAGACGGTTCCCACGTTCGTGTCGGCAAATCGGGCCAACCAGGTGCTGAGCTGGTCGGCCGTGTAGGTCCGACTCCATCGGTGACGCGGGCTGTCGTAGCCGTCCTCGGGGTCGGGCACACCCTTCAGATATGGAAGCGCCTGTGCGAACACGTTCTCGCTGTTCTCGGTGTGGCCCCCACTGCTCGAGTGGTAGAAGGCCTGAATCACCGACCCCTGATAGGTGACGACCTGGCCCGAGGTCGCATTGACCGCCGCGACCCAGGAGCTCCCGCTTGCACCCACCTCTTTCTCGTAGCCCACGTACGCCTGGTCCTGGACCGAGGCGTACAGATCGAATGGGGCCGGCGGATCTTGGGCACGACGACGCGCCGCAACGTTCTTCGCGTAGCTTCGGCCCGCAACCGCCTGCGCCTTCAGTGCCTCCGCCGGCCACGAGGAGGGCATCTCACCCAGACCGTAGAGGTACTGATCCATGCCGAGACCCTGGAGCACGACACGCAGCACACCGGGACCTGCGATGGTGATCGCCAGGCGTCCGTATTGATAGCGGTTGCCCGTCGTCGACACCCTCATGGGCCCGCCGCCGGCAAACGTGACGTAGAGGGTGTCCGCCGGACCCCCGAGGGGGCCGAAGGAAGCCTGGCCGCTCGCCTGGAACTGTTCACCGACAGCCGCAACCGTGGTGTCACCCGACCCCGGCGCGGTTGCAATGGGGGTGCCGTTGAGCTCGAAGGAAACCGCCCCGGTGGGAGTCAGCACCGTGTTGGCCGGCTCACCGAGCAGAACCCGGAGATCGTCCGGCCCGGGTTGGGTCTCCACCGCTGTCGATTGGTAGTAGGACCCCAGAATCTGGCTGTACGTTGCGCCGTTCGTGGCCCTACCCCGAGCCCCGTACTGGCTCATGCCCACCCCATGGCCCCAACCGCCCCCGTCGAAGCGAAAGCTCGGGCCGGCGGCCGATCGGACCACACCGACCGGCTCCCCGGATGGGCCGGCCGCCGAGGCCACTGAAGGCGCCCACCCTGTCGCCAGGACGCTCAAGGCCAGGGGGAGGGCAGCTCGACGCACGATCCGACGGCACACGTTGAACATCCAGAACCTCATTCGTTTGACACACATTCCGCCCGAGCGGCCTCAACTCTACCCGAGAGCACCCGACAGGAGGTGGGAACGTTCCCGACACGTGAGGTGGTGCTGCCATGCCTGTGGACCCGTCGACAATGATCCGGCCGACCAACGCGCGGAGGCGCCGGCGACTGGCCGGCATCGGTCTCTTCGGCCTGATCGCCGGACTGTTGCCGCTGATGCCTGCGGGGGCTGTTGCGAGCACGATCTCGCTCAGCACCTCTACCGTGGTCGCATCGCCCGACTATGCAGGTGAGGTCATCTCCGACAGCTGGGACTACTCGAACGCCGAGGATTTCTGGACCATCGACAACGTATCGAGTGGTGGGACCACGAACATGTCCATCGATGGAGGCGTCCTCTCCCTTGACACCAATGCGGGAGGATGGCTCACCTTGGCCGGAACCGGGCTCGTGGGCGCGGTTCCGCTGGATCGAGACCTTTCGCACTTCCCCATCGACCCATCCCGCTACAGCCGGATCTCCTTTCGCATGTACTCGAGCGTGGAAGGTCCCGGAGGCGTCTTCTGGTACAACTGCCCGAACATGTTTCCGGAATGCCAGGGAGGGTTCCCCTTTCTGACCAAGGCGGGTTGGCACACCTACGACTTCCCCATGTCTCCCGGCTTTGCCACCGCTGCCCAGCCATGGGCGGGCAACATCACCGGCGTGCGATTGATTCCACTCGGTGATCGGCCGTCGCACATCACCATGGATTGGACCCGTCTCTACAAGCCCGAATCGCCGGTCACGCTGACGGTTCCAGCGAGCACCTCGAGCGCCCTGGACGTCTACTGGGACGCGGACCGGGACATGGCCAACAACACCGGCGGGAATTCCGGATGGGGTCTCGTGACATCCGTCGCGTCGCCCGCAGCCTCGAACAATGTGAGTTTCCCGGCATCCGCTTACCCACAGGGGAGCTACTCCTTCTACACGACTCAGGCCGGCGCCACGTCCGGCTACAGCGCCGCGCTCAACGTCAACGGGGCGCCCCAGCCCGTCGTGCTCAATCCCGACCGCAAGGGCGGCGCCGACTACGCGACGACCGTCCGCGGCGACGCATGGGACTTCGGCCAGTCAACCGACGTCGCCGGGCTTCAGAACGCCATGGGCACCGCCAACGGCATCACCTTCGACGGCGTCAACGTCGGCCCCTCGGCAAACGATTCGCAGATTCGACTTCCGGTCCCCACGCCGATCGACGGATCCCGTTTCCACCGCCTGACGTTCCGGGCCGGCTACGACGGACCTTTTGGCCTGCAGGACGCGCCCGGCGGCGGCATGAACGCCCGAATCGTCTGGGCCACTGCCGGCGCGCCCGGCGCGTGGCAGGACTCCGACGACTTCGTCGTCTTCCCGGGTTGGCATGAGTACACGGTCGAGCTGGCGACGAATCCCCCGACCGCCATCAATGAGCCCACCACACCGATCAAGCTCGGTTGGGCCGGTCAACAGATCACCGACCTTCGTTGGGATCCGCACGAGGACCCTGGGGCTCGGGCCTTTTCCATCGACGACATCCGCGTCGCCGAGGACGACAAGGGAATCGGCAGCTACGCGATCGAGTTCAAGGACAACAACTGGGAAGCCGGCACCAAGGCCGACATCTACATCGACTCCGACGCCGACGGCTTCAACGGCTCGAAGATCGCCGGCAACGTTTCGGTGGTTCCAGGGGTCAACACCTATACCTGGTCGGGGATGAACGTCTCACCGGGCCGATACTGGGTGTACGTCGTGATGAACGACGGGGCCGGCCAGGATGGCGCGTACTCCACCGGCCCGGTTCACATGTCCCCCACCGAGACCGATGCATACGGCGGCTTCCAGGGCGGCGGCACGGTGGCCTCGGGAGATCTCAATGGTGACGGTCGCGATGAGTCGATCACCGGTGCGGGCCCGGGCGGCGGTCCTCATGTCCGGACCTTCGATGCTTCGGGAAACGCCGGCAGCAGCTTCTTCGCCTATGCCCCGGGGTTCACCGGTGGTGTTCATGTGGCTGCCGCCGACATCAACGGTGACGGAGTTGACGAGATCGTCACCGGCGCCGGCGCCGGTGGTGGGCCACATGTGCGGATCTTCACCGGCGGCGGCAACGAGGTGGGCGGCTTCTTTGCCTTCGACCCTGGATTCCAAGGCGGCGTGACCGTCGCAGGAGCCGATGTCGACGGAAACGGAACGGACGAGATCATCGTCGGGGCCGGCCCGGGTGGTGGCCCGCACGTGCGGGTCTTCCGAGGAGACGGAACCGAGGTGAACGGCTTCTTCCCCTTCCCCGAGGGCTTCCGGGGAGGCGTCGACGTCGCCGGTGGTGACGTCGACGGGGACGGGCGCGACGACATCATCGCGGGAGCGGGCCCGGGGGGAGGACCACACGTGCGGGCCTTCACCGTTGCAGGAGCCGACCTTCGCAGCTTCTATGCCTTCCCTGAGGTCTTCCTCGGGGGCGTTCATGTGGGCGCCGGCGATGTCGACGGGGACGGGCGCGACGACATCATCGTCGGCGCCGGAGCGGGTGGAGGAGCCCAGGTCATGACCTATCTCGCAAATGGTGGCGCGGCCGGCGGATTCCCGTACGGACATTCGGGAGGCGTCTGGGTCGATGCCGGAGACGGGGACGGGGACGGACGGGCCGAGGTGGTCACGATGCCAGGGGCCGGGACGATGCCGTACCTCTATCGCTATCGACCCTTCTGATCGCCGACCGAACGAGGAGCACAGGAAGCAGGCATGAGGAGAAGGGGGTCACCGGACGGGATCCCCCTTCTTCTATGCTCGGTGAAAGGAATACCCGGTATGGCGAACGAGGTTGATCTCCTGCAACGAACGGTGGCCCTGATTTGAATCGACAGCTTCGCAGGATACAGACGGTGACCGGTTGGGCCATCGTGGCCGGACTCACGGGCCTTGCCGGCCTGACGACCCATCCTGCCGCCGCGGACGCCGCATCAGCCGAGACCACGACGGTCGAAACGATCGTGGTCTCGGGAGCAAGCGCTGTTCGGGCCCAGTCGACGGCGCCGGTCCCACTCGCCGCGTCGGGGACCGGGGTGGAACCGTTCCGCCTCATCGGCGCCACCTGGTCCGGAGGCGGCGGCACACAGATGCGGACCCACAGCAGCCAGGGTTGGAGCGAGTGGACCACCATCGAGATCGACAACGACGACGCTCCCGACCCGAACGGCCCCGAAGGTCGTGCGACCCGGCCGTCGAGCAAGCCGACCTGGGTGGGCGTCGCGGACGGCTACGAACTCCATTTCCCCGACTCGGCAGCCCAAGCAGAGGTCTTCCTCGTTCGCGACAACGGCGAACAGCGGGTGCAGGCAGCGGCCGGTCCGAACCAGCCGGCAGTTCAACCTCGATCGGCATGGGGCGCCCGTGAGCCGAAGACGGCGTTGACCAATGCGCCCAAGGTTCAGATGGGCTTCGTGCATCACACGGTCAATGCGAACGACTACGCAGCCGCCGACGTTCCCGCAATGCTCCGCTCGATCCAGGCGTACCACATGGACAGCAATGGCTGGGACGACATCGGTTACAACTTCCTCGTCGACCGTTTCGGAACCGCTTGGGAGGGTCGCGCCGGGAGTCTGGACGCTCCGGTCGTCGGTGCCCACACGGAGGGGTTCAACACCGGGTCGGTCGGGGTGGCGATACTCGGTGATTTCCGAACCACCGCCCCCTCGCAGGCATCGGTGGCCGCGGCAAGTCGGGTGCTCGGCTGGAAGTTGGGAACCTCGGGCGTCGACCCCAACGGGACGGCGACGATGACCTCCGGTGGCAACGACACGTTCGCCCAGGGCAATGTCGTGGTGTTCCCGGCGATCGCCGGGCATCGGGACGGCAAGTCGACCACCTGTCCGGGACAACTGCTCTACGACCAGCTTCCGGCAATCCGCAACGCTGCCGTCCTGACGGCTGCGGCCCTCACGGCACCCATCGGGTCCCTCGACGTCGCGTCCATCGCGCCGGGTGGCGCCAGAGTGGCGGGATGGGCCCTCGACCCTGACGTCGCCGATCCCATCAGCGTTCACATCTACGTGGACGGATCGTACGCGGCGAGCATGACCGCTGACATGAGCCGTCCCGACATCGGAGACACCTATGCGGGCTACGGATCAAACCACGGTTTCGACACCTCCGTCGGTGTCGGAGCAGGCAGCCATACCGTTTGCGCGTACGGCATCAACGTGGGACCAGGGAACAACAGACTGCTCGGGTGTCGGGGCGTAGAGATCACCGATCTCCCGACCAGCTCGCTCGATCTGGTCACGATGGCGCCCGGCGGCATCCGAGTTGCGGGGTGGACGCTCGACCCGAACGCGGCACAAGCCATCACCGTGCACATCTATGTCGACGGCACCTTCACCGGAAGCATCACCGCCGACAACGACCGGCCTGACGTTGCCGCCTTCCTGCCCGGTTTCGGACCCTCGCACGGGTTCGACACGGTCGTCGGGGTCGGTCCCGGTTACCACCAGGTCTGCACCTACGCCATCAACATCGGCCCCGGGACGAACACGCTCATCGGTTGTCGCGCCGTACCCACCTCGGACAATGCCATCGGCTCACTCGATCTGGTCACCGGGGCGCCCGGCGGCGTGCGAGTTGCAGGGTGGACGCTCGACCCGAACACCGCACAACCCGTTGCCGTCCACATCTATGTCGACGGCACGTTCGCGACGAGCTTCACCGCCGAAGCCTCCCGACCGGACGTGGCCGGGATCCTGCCGAGCTACGGACCCGCGCACGGGTTCGACACGGAGGTCGGCGCGGGCCCAGGGAGCCACCAGATCTGCGTCTACGCGATCAATGTCGGCCCCGGGACAAACGCCCTCATCGGTTGTCGCAAGAACTAGTCGCCGGGGGGGGTGCCGGACGTACCCGTCGCAACCTGCTACAAACCGGGTAGTGCGGAACCAAGGAGCGCTCGACATGCCGATCCATCACGTCCCAGCCCGGAAGGACCGGCGGACCACGTTCGCCGTTGGTCGCCTGTGTGCGATCGGCTCGCTTGCGACGATCGTCGCAGGCCTGCTCGCACCCGGTGTTGCCGGCGCCGGTGAAACCCGATCGGTGCTGGTCACCTTCGACACCACCGACCACGTGCGCCAGGCGCTGGAGCGCGTCTCCGCATTCCGGAACGGCCACGGGATCGGCGGTCGGACCGTGGCCATCGCATCGTCGGACCGGAACTTCGCGACGCTGGCAGCCACTCCCGGCGTTCTGGCCGTCGAGCCCGACCTGACCTACCGGGCAGCCGATCTGCCCAACGACCCCTGCATCAGCTCACCGGGCGCCTGCAACGGCTTGACCTCAACCTACGTGAACCAGATCGACCTCGACGCAGCGTGGAGCAACTCCAAGGGGTCCGGCGTCACCATCGCCGTGCTTGACGGAGGTGTCGACCCCGGCAATCCCGATGTGGCCTCGAAGTTGGTGGCCGGTGAGATCGACTATGTCGGTGACGGTCCGTCCACGCACGGAACCTCGGTCGCGGCGATCGCAGGCGCCGCAACGAACAACGGCGTGGGCATCGCAGGCACCGGCTGGAATGCGGGACTTCGCTCCTACAAGGTCCTCGATCAGAGCGGCGCCGGGCTGCTCTCGGACGTGATCTCGGCCCTGCACGCAGCGGCCGACAGCGGCGCCAACGTGATCAACATGGCCTTTGCGGGAGCGGCTTCGGTGGCTCTGGACGAGGCCGTCGGCTACGCGCGCAACAAGGGAGCGGTCATCGTTGCCGCCGCAGGAAACGATGGGGCAACGACACCCGTGTATCCGGCGGCAAGCCCTGGAGTGATCGCCGTCGGCTCCACGACCACGAACGACACCATTGCCCCGTTCTCCAACACGGGCTCCTGGGTTGACCTCTATGCCCCAGGGGTCAGCGTCCCTGCCCCGAACAGCTCCGGCGTCATCGCCCCTTTCACCGGCACCTCGGCCTCCACGCCCATCGTCTCCGGCGTCGTCGCGCTGATGCGTGCCCGCTCACCGGGACTGACCAACGACCAGGTGGCCGACCTGCTGACCTCGACCGCCGTCGAGATCGGAGCCGGCACGTTGCGGGTGGATGCAGGCAGGGCCGTTTCGACCTGGTCCCCGTACGGCGGGCTCGCAAACGGCTTGCGGATCGCGGGCGGCAATGTCGACGGAGACGCAGACCAGGAAGTCGTCACCGGGGCGGGGGCCGGTGGCGGGCCCCACGTCATCGTCGCCGATCGAACCGGTCCCATCCTGGGAAGCTTCTACGCCTACGACCCCGGTTTCCGGGGCGGCGTCGACGTCGCCACCGGTGACCTCGACGGCGATGGTCGCGACGAGATCGTCACCGGCGCCGGACCCGGTGGCGGACCCCACGTTCGGGGGTTCAACGCCTCCGGCACGCCGCTCGCCGGCTTCTTCGCCTACGACCCGGGTTTCACCGGTGGCGTCAACGTGGCCGCCGGCGATGTCGATGGCGATGGTCGGGACGAGATCGTCACCGGCGCCGGAGCAGGAGGGGGTCCTTCCGTCACGGTGCGGCGCGCCGACGGCACGCTGCTGGCGAGCTTCTTCGCCTACGACCCCGGTTTCACCGGTGGTGTCGACGTGTCCACCGGTGACCTCGACGGCGATGGTCGCGACGAGATCGTCACCGGCGCCGGCGCAGGAGGGGGTCCCCACGTACGTGCGTTTTCCATGTATGGAACCCCCTACGCAGGCTTCTTTGCCTATGACCCCGGATTCGCCGGTGGTGTCCGGGTCGGCACGGTCGATCTGGAGGGTGACGGACGCGACGAGATCCTCACCGGGCCCGGCCCCGGTGGTGGGCCGCACGTCACGGCCCGAGGAGCCGACGGCACGATGCTCCGCAGCTTCTATGCCGTGGCGCCCGGATTCACCGGGGGAATCGACGTCGGCGGGTTCAGCGGCTCGCTCCTGGTCGGGACCTTGAAGGACGTCGACACAGCGCGGATCGTCCCCACCAACTGAAGACGCCGCACGCACGCACAAAATGGAGAGGCCTGCCGTTTCCCGATTAGCGTGGAGTTGCTGTGACCAAACTCGCTGACTACGCGGACGCCCGCGAACTCACCATCAATCTGACCCTTCGTGAACTGCGTGGCAAGTACAAACGATCGGTGATCGGCTGGTCCTGGTCCCTCATCAACCCCCTCGCAACGGTTCTCATCTACAGCCTGGTCTTCAGCTTCTTTCTCAAGGTGACCCCCGACGGGGGGTCACCGAGCGGCCTCAAGGTCTTCGCCCTCTTCCTGCTCTGCGGCCTCCTGCCCTGGAACTACCTCTCCAACGGGATGGTCGGCGGCATGTCAGCCCTGGTCACCAACGCCAACCTGATCAAGAAGGTCTATTTTCCTCGTGAGGTGCTGGTCGTCGCCAGCCTGATCTCCTGGCTGGTCTCGATGCTCATCGAGATGGGCGTGCTTGTCGTCATCCTGTTGCTGTTCGGCAACATGGCGCTCCCGTGGATACCGTTGGCATTGCTCCTCATCCTCCTGCAGAGCGTCTTTGTCCTTGGTCTCGGCCTCATGCTCAGCGTGCTCAATGTCTATTTCCGAGACGTGCAGCACTTCATCGGGATCATCCTCCAGATCTGGTTCTACGCCACGCCGATCGTGTACCCCATCAACGTGGTTGAAAGAGCAGCGGCAGACCACCATTTCCGAATTCTCGGCATGGGGCTCGATTCGCTCTATCACCTCAACCCCATGGTCGGTTTCGTGGAGGCCTATCGCGACCTGCTCTACGACCTGCGTCTCCCTCCCGCAGGCGACATCATCTACCTCGCTGCATGGAGCGTCGCGACCATGACAATCGGGATGATCGTCTTCAACCGCCTGTCGGGCAACCTGGCGGAGGAGCTTTGAGCAGCGGACCGGCCATCTCCGTTCGAAACGTCTCCAAGCGCTACCGCCTCTACCACGAGCGAAACCAGACCTTGAAGGGAACCCTGCTCCAGCGGAAGCGGGTCGAGTTCGAGGAGTTCTGGGCGCTCAGGGACGTCTCCCTGGAGGTGCCCAAGGGTGGCACCTTCGGCCTGATCGGTGAGAACGGCTCGGGGAAGAGCACCCTCCTGAAGTGCATGGCACGCATCCTCAACCCCAATGAGGGCGCCATCACCGTCAACGGCAAGATGTCGGCGCTGCTCGAATTGGGAGCCGGCTTTCACCCCGAGCTCTCCGGACGGGAGAACGTGTTCCTGAACGGCTCGATTCTCGGGCTCAGCAAGCGCCAGATCGAGGAGCGCTTCGATGAGATCGTCGACTTTGCCGGTCTGCAGCACTTCATCGACACACCGGTCAAGAACTACTCGTCGGGCATGTACGTTCGCCTCGGTTTCTCGGTCGCCATCAACGTCGACCCCGAGGTGCTTCTGGTCGACGAGGTGCTCGCCGTCGGGGACGAGCAGTTCCAAAGGAAGTGCGCCGAGAAGTTCGCCGAGTTGAAGGAGAGCGGGAAGACGATCGTCATCGTCTCGCACGCCCTCGGGTCCGTGCGGACGCTGTGCGATGAGGTCGCCCTCCTGGAACACGGGAGATTGAGGGTCATCGGCCCTCCGGGCCAGGTGATCGACACCTATCTCGGCGACGTTCACACCGACCGGGCACCCGACGGCGAGCTGGGCACGCGCTGGGGCTCGGGCGAGGCTCGCATCGAGCACATCGAGTTGCTCGATGCCGCGGGGTCGGCCACAACCGAGGTGCAAACCGGAGAACCGGTCACCTTCAGGTTCCACTGGGAGGCCCGTCAGCCCATCCAGAAACCCGTGTTCGGACTTGCCCTCTACACCCTCGAAGGAGTGCAGGTGACAGGCCCGAACACCCGTCAGGCCGATATGGTGCCCGATACCATCAGCGGCAGCGGAACCGTGGACCTGCGGGTCGACCGGCTGCTGTTGTTGCCCGGAACGTACGATCTCACCGCGTCGCTCCTCGACTTCACGTGCTCCCATGCCTACGACAATCGCCACCGGGCATTCCGCTTCGACGTCCGACGCGGTGAGCCTCAGGAAGAGCAGGGCATCGTCTCGCTGGGCGGCACCTGGGCGCACGACCGGAATGGAGGCCCAGGGCAATGAAGGGCTCCAACCACGCCATGGTCTCGGTCGTGATCGTCAATTACCAGGGCACCGACGACACGCTGACCTGTCTGGAGGGACTCGGCGAGCTCGACTGGCCCAAGGAGGATCTCGAGGTCATCGTGGTCGACAATGCCTCCGGTGACGGCGGCGCGGCGGTGATCGGTCAGCGTTTTCCCAACGTGAGGGTCCTCGCCCTCGACGAGAACACCGGTTTCGCCGGTGGCTGCAACCGGGGAGTCGAGGCAGCCCGCGGCACGTTCGTCGCCTTTCTCAACAACGATGCGCGGCCCGACCCTGGTTGGCTGCGCCACGCGGTGGCCGCGCTCGACAGCGACCTCGAGGTGGGCTGCGTGGCGAGCAAGGTGCTCGACTGGGAGGGCAATGCCATCGACTTCGTCGATGCCGCGCTGTCGTTCTACGGGCACGGCTTCAAGCTCCATGCCGGCGAACCTGACGACGGACGCCATGACGACGCCCGGGACATCCTCTTTGCCTCGGGTGCGGCAATGGTCATGCGTACCGAGACCTTCCGCAGGGTTGGCGGCTTCGACGACCGATACTTCATGTTCTTCGAGGATGTCGATCTCGGTTGGCGGCTCTGGCTGTTGGGGCACAAGGTGCGTTACGTGCCCGGGTCACTGGTCTTCCACAGGCACCACGGCACCATGGCACGCTTCGCCCGCTGGCGCGAGCACTACCTTCTCGAGCGCAACGCCCTCTTCACGATCTACAAGAACTACGACGCCGAGAACCTTGCCATCGCGCTTCCCGCTGCAATGGCCCTGGCCATCCGCCGTGGTGTCGCTCTCGGTGGAGATGATCCCCACGCGCTCGACCTCGAACGCGGGGTCGTCGACGAGCAGGCCGACGAGATCACCGTCTCCAAGCAAACCGTTGCGCCCGCCTATGCGATCGACGCCTTCGTCGAGGCCCTGCCCGGCCTGCACGCAACCCGGGTGGCCCTGCAGGAGGCACGGCAGCGCACCGATGCGGAGATCACGCGGATGTTCCGCCTTCCGCTCCACCCGAACATCGACCATCCCTATTTCCTCGAGGGCTTTGCCGCCGCCACCGAGGCCTTCGGTGTCGACAGGCCATTTTCACCCCGGCGCAAGATCGTGGTCGCGACAGGCGACACCCTGCGCAAGAAGATGGCGGGTCCTGCGATCCGGGCCTGGCAGATCGCCTTGGCACTCTCCCGGGAACACGATGTCGAGTTGGTGACCACACAGGCCTGCGAACTGAGTCACCCGGACTTCGTCGTGCGCCACGTCAACGGCCATGACCTTCAGAAGCTCGAGGCCTGGTGTGACGTCCTGGTCTTCCAGGGCTTCTTGATGCACGAGCACCCCGCCCTGCATCGCTCGAAGAAGGTCATCGTCGTCGACATCTACGACCCGTTCCATCTCGAACAGCTCGAGCAGGCACGCGATCTGGGCGAGACCGAACGTCGACTCACCGTGCGCGCCGCGACGGAGGTCCTCAACCAACAACTCACGCGTGGCGACTTCTTCCTCTGCGCCAGCGACAAGCAGCGCGACTTCTGGCTTGGTCAGCTGGCTGCCGTGGGCCGCATCAACCCGTTGACCTATGACGACAGCGAGAATCTCGACAAGCTCATCACCTTGATGCCCTTCGGTGTCGCCGACACACCTCCCATCGCCACGCAATCCGCGATCAAGGGCATCGTGGAGGGCATCGGCGATGACGACAAGGTGATCCTGTGGGGCGGCGGCATCTACAACTGGTTCGACCCGCTCACCTTGTTGCGGGCGATCGACAAGCTCCGTCGTCGCATTCCCGAGGTGCGCCTCTACTTCCTCGGGCTGAAACACCCGAACCCCTTTGTCCCCGAGATGCAGATGGCCGTGGCAACCCGTGCCCTGGCCGACGAGCTCGACCTCGTCGGCACGCATGTCTTCTTCAACGAAGGCTGGGTCGCGTACGAGGATCGCCAGAACTACCTGCTGGAATCCGACATCGGCGTGAGCACCCACCTCGACCACGTCGAGACGGCGTTCTCCTTCCGGACACGGATCCTCGATTATCTCTGGGCATCGTTGCCGGTCGTGGCCACGGCGGGCGACTCGCTGGCCGACCTCATCGAGTCGGCGGGCGTGGGACTGACCGTTCCACCGGGAGACGTCGACGCCTTGGAGGAGGCCTTGTTCACACTCCTCAGCGATCCGGAACGCATCGCTGCGTGCAAGGCGAACATGTCGGGGGTCACGGATCAACTTCGATGGTCGGTGACCCTGCGACCGTTGATCGAGTTCTGTCGTGAACCCCACAGGGCCCCCGACCTCCTCGATCCCGATGTTGCCCTCACCGTGCGCAGCCCCA
>JACOTK010000208.1 GCA_016178435.1 Actinomycetota bacterium | reverse complement strand
GAGGATCTCCTCGGCGATGTCGAAGTTCGAGAACACGCCCTGCACGTCGTCGTGGTCGTCGAGGGCGTCGATGAGACGGAGCACCTTCTTGGCGTCCTCGGCGGTCTCGAGCACCACCGAGGTCGTCGGCACCATGGTCACGTCCGCCGACTCGATGGCCATTCCCGCCGCCTCGATGCTCGCGCGCAACTCGGTGAACGCGTGCGGATCACACGTGACCCGCCACACATCACCCTCGGCGCCAAGGTCCTCGCCGCCGGCCTCGAGCACGACGGCCATGAGCTCGTCCTCGTCAACGCTGCCGGGAACGGTGATCACGCCTCGGCGCTCGAACTGCCAGGCGACGGCCCCGGGCTCGGCAAGCGACCCGCCGAGCTTCGAGAAGGTGGAGCGGATGTCCGGACCCGTGCGGTTCTTGTTGTCGGTCAACACCTCGACGTAGACCGCCACACCACAGGGCGCATAGCCCTCGTAGGCCGCCGGTTCGTATCGGACGCCCTCGAGCTCGCCGGTGCCGCGCTTGATGGCCCGCTCGATGGTGTCAATGGGCACCGATGACTCTCGAGCCTTGTGGAACATGGTGCGCAGCGTGGCGTTGCTCTCCATGTCGCCGCCGCCCTCACGCGCGGCCACCTCGACCTGGCGGATCAGCTTGGCGAAGCGCTTGCCCCGGGCCTTGTCCTTGGCTCCCTTTTGGTGCTTGATCGTTGCCCACTTGGAATGTCCAGACATCTACAGCTCCTAAAGGTTCAGCGGTTGGGACCTTGGTGTACCAGAAATACTTGTCTCACCGGTATCCATCCGGCGAAACACCGAACGTTGCCTGGTGGAGCGCCGCTCTCAGCGGACGCTCTCGAGGAACATCGCATGGAGCCGGAGATCGTCGCCGAGCTCCGGATGAAACGAGCAGACCGTGGTTTTGCCCGACCTGCACACTACGGGAATGCCCTCGACCCGGGCCAACACCTCCACGTCCGAACCGGCCCTCTCGACCACCGGCGCCCGAATGAACACGGCCCGGAACGGCTCACCGCCGAGCCCCTCCACCAGGAGATCGGCTTCGAACGACTCACGTTGGCGGCCGAAGCCGTTGCGCCGCACGGTGATGTCGATGACCCCGAGACTGCGTTGGTCGTCACGGCCGTCCAACACCTTGTCGGCCAGCAGGATCATGCCCGCACAGGTTCCGAGCACCGGCATCCCGTTCACGATTCGATCGTGCAGCGGCTCACGCAAGCCCGAACTGTCGAGCAGAAACGACATCGTGGTCGATTCGCCACCGGGCAACACCGCCGCCTCCACGCCGGCGAGATCCTCGGGCGTGCGAATCTCCAAGGCATGGGCGCCGAGCGCGTGCAGAGCCTCGAGATGTGGTCGTGTTGCGCCCTGCAGGGCGATCACACCGACCTTGACGGCCGTCATCGACGGCGTTACCAACCCCGGTCGGCGAGCTTGGTCTCGAGCGAGCCGATCTCGAGCCCGGGCATGGCGGCGCCCAGGCCCGTGCTGACCTTGGCCACCAGCGCTGCGTCACGGAAATGGGTGGTGGCCTCGACGATGGCGCGTGCACGACGAGCGGGGTCATCGCTCTTGAAGATGCCCGAACCGACGAACACCGACTGCGCACCGAGTTGCATCACCAGCGACGCATCCGCAGGCGTTGCGATGCCTCCGGCACAGAACAACGGCACCGGGAGTCGGCCGGTCTCGGCAATCTCCTGCACGAGCGGCAGGGGAGCCTGCAGGCGCTTGGCCCACTCGAACAGCTCCGGACCATCGGCGATCGTGATCTTGCGCATGTCGCCCATGATCGCCCTGAGGTGCCGGACCGCTTCGACGATGTTGCCGGTGCCCGCCTCCCCCTTGGAGCGGATGAGCGCGGCGCCCTCACTGACGCGCCGCAGGGCCTCGCCCAGATTTGTTGCCCCGCAGACGAATGGCGCGGTGAAGGCCCACTTGTCGATGTGATGAGCCTCGTCGGCGGGCGTCAGCACTTCCGACTCGTCGATGAAGTCGACGCCGAGCGACTCCAGCACCTGTGCCTCGGCGAAGTGTCCGATACGGGCCTTGGCCATGACCGGCACGGTCACCGCCGCCTTGATGCCCTCGATCATGGCCGGATCGCTCATGCGGGCAACCCCACCGTCACGACGGATGTCCGAGGGCACCCGCTCCAACGCCATCACCGCAACGGCTCCCGTGTCCTCGGCGATGCGGGCCTGCTCGGCGTCGACCACATCCATGATGACACCGCCGGCGAGCATCTCGGCCAGCCCCCGTTTCACCCGGAAGGTTCCGGTCATGGAGGTGGGAGGTGGGGTGGAGGAGTCCGGCATGGGCTTCATTCTAGATGCCGGGCGTCATGATTTCCCTGTTGTGCCGGCCCCCGGGATCGGCGCCGATGCCCCGGTGCTCTCGGTCACCGGTGCCGGCACGACGGCAGCGGAGGCAACAGGGGCGAGCTCGACCCAGGTGCGCCCGGGAGCAAGGGTAATCGGTTGACCGGAGGCATCGCTCAGCGCGGTCACCGACTCAGGGCTGGGGCGCGACCACCGGCCGCGAACCAGCTTCGCTCCGGAGAACACCCAGACCTCACCCTGGCCGACCAGCACGGCCTCGGGCGAGGGACTACCGGTGACATCGACGTAACCCGAGGACCGATAGTCGACGAACTGAACGATCACGTTGGCGGGCTTGACCCGCGTGCCCGTGTCATCGGCGTGGGCGGTGCCACTCTGGGAGCGAAGCCATCCGTCGCCGTCGATCGCCCATTTGACCATCGTCCTCGACGATCCGCCATAGGAGATGTCAACGCCCCCCGTCGCCTCCGCCGTCGGCGTCGTCACCGGCGCCCCGATTGGGCGATAGGTGAACAGAGGACCCGGAGCGGCCCCCTCCTCGCCGTCGTACAGAGATTTGGTGGACGCGAAGAATCGCAGCACGCCGCTGCCCCGCTTGGTATAGGCCGTCTGCTTCGCCGTCACCCCGACGTTGATCAGCGGGCTTGCCTTGATGCCCGCCTCGACCCCGCCGTTTGCTCCGGAGTAGGCAAAGAGCGGACGGTTGAGGTTCTTCACGATGTTGTAGTCGCTGGTCCGTGCCGATCGCACCGGTCCGACAGCGTCCGCATCGGTCGACTGGAACACCGCGGCCAGGCGCGTCGCGCCGCCTTCGACCTGCTCCACATAGACCAGATCAGCAGCATTCAGTCCCGCCTGCTTACCAAGGGCCTTCGGCGTGTTGTCGATCTTCACGACCAGGGCCGGACGGCCGCGCACACCGGCATCGGCAAGTGGCAGGCCGGTCAGCGCTGCCACCGGTGGCGCCGTGGTGGTCGTGGTCACCTTCACGGTGGTGGTCGTGGGCTTCTTGTCGTCACCCCCACCGCAGGCACTTGCCACCAGGGCCAGCACCCCCAGGGTGAGAAGGGGTCGAAGCAGGAAACGGGACCGATCGTGTTGCATGGATTCTCAGAGCTCCCGGAGCGCCTCGATGCGCTCCTCAAGTGGTGGATGGGTGTCGAACAAGCGGTTGAGCCAGACGCGACGGCCCTCCGCAGCAACGCGTTCGAGCGGGGACTCTATCCACAAATGGGCCGTGGCCCGCGATGCGGAGGTGACGACCGCAGAATCGTCACGAAGCTTCTCCAGGGCGCTGATCAAACCCGGTGGATAGCGGGTGAGGCCGACGCCCGAGACATCGGCGAGCATCTCGCGCCGACGACTGATCGCAAATTGCATGACCCTCGCAACCAAAGGGGCGACGATCAGGAGAACCAGGCCGACGATCATGAGCGGACCACTGCCACCACCGCGGTTGTCGTCGTTGTCACGCCGTCCGCCTCCGAACCACATCAGCCGCATCGAGAAATCGGCCAGCAGCGTGATCGCCCCCACCATGGTCACGGCGAGCGTCGACACGAGGATGTCGTAGTTCTTGATGTGACTCAGCTCGTGGGCCAGCACGCCCTCCAGCTCGACTCGGTTCATCTTCGCCAGCAGTCCCGTGGTCACCGCGATCGCCGCATGCCGCGGGTCCCGGCCCGTGGCAAAGGCGTTGGGGGCGTCGTCCTGAACGACGTAGACGCGGGGCTTGGGCAGTCCACCCGCTATGCAGAGCCCTTCGACGAGGTTGTGCAACCGGGCATACTCGACCGGATCCGCCGGCTGGGCACGGCTCATCGCAAGCGCGATGGCGTCGCTTCTCCAGTACGCGGCGAAGCTGCTCAGCCCGGCAACCACGACCGCGATGATCAGGCCGGGCGTGCCGATGCCCAACAGCTGGTCGACCGCCCAGCCGATGGCGAGGAGAACCAGGATGAAGCCGGCAACCAGCAGCACCGATCGGCGCTTGTTCGAAGAGATCTGCTCGTACAGCTTGGACTCTGTTTCGGAAAAGGGGGGGAAGAACCTTAGAACTGCACCCGCGTCGGGCCTCTCGTCGTGTCGTCGGCCTCGAAGAACTCCCGGACCTTGAATCCGAATGCCGAGGCGAACATCACGGCGGGGAACGATTGAATCTTGGTGTTGTAGCGCAGGACCGCGTCATTGAAGAACTGACGGGCGTAGGCGATGCGGCCCTCGGTGGCGCTCAACTCCTCCTGAAGGCTCAGGAAGTTCTCGTTGGCCTTCAACTCGGGGTATGCCTCGGAAACAGCAAAGAGCGACTTCAGTGCCGACGTCATCATGTTGTCGGCCTGTGCCTGCTCCGCGGTGGTCTTTGCCCCCATGCCGGCATTGCGGGCAGCGGTCACGGCCTCGAAGGTTTGGGACTCATGGGCCGCGTACCCCTTCACCGTCTCAACCAGGTTCGGAATGAGGTCGTAGCGGCGGTTGAGCTGCACATCGATCTGGGACCAGCCGTTGTCGACATGGTTCCGAGCCTTGACCATGCCGTTGTACATCAGGACGGCGCCGAGGACGACGACCACCACGACGGCAAACACGATCAACATGGTCATTTCCACACTCTAGTCCCCCGCCTTGCCAACCCGTGGTCATCGACGGCCCAACAGCGCGGCGTACAGCTCGATGTATCGTCCTGCGAGCGCGTCCATCGAAAAGGTTGCTGCACGCTCATGTCCGGCCGCCACCAGCGTCGCCGCCAGATCCGGATGATCGAGCACGTCGCCCAGCGCCGCAGCGAGCGCCTTCGCATCACCGGGCGCCACGAGCACGCCCTCCCGGTCGGGACGGGCGACCCGTCGATAGCCGTCGAGATCGCTCGCCACGATCGGAACACCTGCGGCCATGGCCTCGAGGAGCACGACACCGAAGGATTCGCCGTGCAGCGAGGGCGCGCAGAACACGTCCGAGCCACGGAGACGCTGAGCCAATTCGATGTCGTCGATGCGACCCAGCCATTCGATGCGATGGTCCTGGCGGTGCAGGTCGCTCAGTCGAGCCGTCTCCGGGCCCTCGCCGGCAATCCACAGCCGCACGTCGGGCGACAGGAACGCCGCCGCCTCCAGGAGAACCGCGAGGCCCTTGCGCTGCTCGTGTCGTCCGACGAACAAGATGGTCCGGCCATCGCTCGGCCAGGGAGACGCACCGGAGAACCGCCCCACCTCGATGCCGTTGAACACCATCTCGTAGGTGCCGGCGAGGTGGGACTCGGCCAACGAGCGGGCATCGTCCGATACGGCGCAACGCATATCGAGGCGATTTGCCACCCATCGCAGAACGGGCGCCGCCCAGCGATAGGCGGTGTTGGCGCCTGCAGCGTGAAACGTGCCGATCAGCGGCGCGGTCTTCATCAGTGTCGAGGTCAGGCAAGGACCCGGCACCAATGGCTCATGGACGTGAACCACGTCGAATGACTCGTTGCGCAGCGACCGTATGGTTCGTATGGCGCAGGGCAGATCAGGGGCGATCGAGGCGATCGAACCATTGCTTGCGAAGGGAACCGATTTGCCGAGTGGGGTCACACCCGCATCCGGCGGAGGCCCGTCGCTGGGACCGAGCACACGAACCTCATGACCCCGGGCACGTAGTGCCCGGGCCAATCCGAGCACCTGACCCTGCACCCCACCCGGGAGCGTCAGGCTGTATGGACAAACGAGGGCGATGCGCACCCGGAGAGCGTAGGGGAATTGTCAACCTTGGCCCCACCCCATTGGGCCGGCACGGAAGTCACGGCGCCAGGCCGAGTCGTTTGCGCACATCGGGCCGTCGCAGCGGCGGGACGGTCGGGG
>JACOTK010000186.1 GCA_016178435.1 Actinomycetota bacterium | reverse complement strand
CGCTGAATGCTCGAGAGCGCGGCAACATGGTTGGCGGTCATGCCCTCGTCGTTGTGCTGACGCAGGCGCCTCACCAGCGGCACGAGCGAAAGCCTCAGCCTGGCGGCCAGGGGTGACCGGTCGGTCTCCATTTCGTTCACCCGGTTAGTTAATCAGGAAAACCAATTGTCGACACTCCCGGTCGGACCGAGGCGTGGCAGACGAGCGTAGGCTACGAACGCAGGACCGAACGGCTCATCCCCGTGTTCCGCCTGCTGCCGTCCGGCCGTTGAGGCCCTGCGGCGACAACCGTCACACGACGGAGTCGGGAGCTCAATTGCCCGTGGTCGACCAGTGCCAGGGTTCGGACGGAAGGTTCTTCATCCCGAAACGGCCGGCGTTGGATGCCAGCCAGCGGTAACCCGGGTTCGAGCGGGAGGTGATGACCCCGCCGTCGTAGGTGAAGTCGATCGCCAACCCGCGTTCGTGTTGCGACATGCCGGGACGAGCGGTCGGCGGGCTGCAGGACGATGCGGGCGAGCTCACGGGGTCGGGGCAATGGGCCTCACGCAGCCGTTGTTGGTCGGAGGAGCTGCGATAGCCACCCCCGCCGAGGACGATGCCATCACCTGAGGCCGCCTCCAGCAGCGCCGCGATGTCCTCGGCGATCGATTCGTGCACCCAGATGCCCCCGACGTTGCGCACCGGTACATCACCGATCGGTGCGGAGGAGCCGCCGGCGGTGGTTCTGCCACCGCGGTTCTGTCGGGCAAGGGCCGCCTGGCGACGGGCGATCTCGGCGCTCAATTGTTGGTCAAGCTGTGCCAGCGATGCCGCCTCGGCCAGTTGGGCCTCGATGCGGGCCTCGAGCTGATCGGCGAATGCCGCCTGGCGATTGCGGGCAGCGGCAACCTGTTCGAGGCGTTGATTGACCTCGGCCCTTCTTGTCGCGGCGGTCTCGGCTGCAGTTTGTGCCTGCTCACGGGCGATGGTGAGGTCTTCTCGGGCAACCCGCAGCGCATTTCTGGTGTCCTGGGCACTGCCGAAGACGACCTGGGCAAGGGCGGCCTGGCGAACCGCGTCCCCGATGTTGCCCGCCGTCGCCAGTGAACCGAACTCGAGGGGCTGACCGCCGCCGATGTAGGCACGGATGGCCATGTCCATGATGTTGGCCTCGAGGTGGTTGATCTCGGCGATGATGCGTGCCTCGTCGGCCTTGGCCTTCGCAAGCTCGGTGAGTGCCTGGGCAACGGCCTGCTCGGCGCTTTGCAGCGATGCCTCCTGCGTGGCCAGATCGGCCGTCAGGTCCTTCAGCGCCCTTTCAACCTTGGCATCCTCGGCGCGTGTGACGTCCACCTGGGCGGCAACCTCTGCCCTGCGTTTGCGGATCGCCTCGCGTTCCTTGCGCGGGTCGGACTTGGGCTGGGCAGCCGACACGGGTTGTGTCACCACCAGGCCGGCGACGACAAGCACGGCGCAGGCTACGTGCCGGCGCCAGTGGGGTCGGTTCCTTCGAGTTGACACAATGCACACAAGCGTAACCGGACCGAAGCGGAGTGCGGTTGACCCGTGCCGACAGGCCCAGGACGAACCTCCCCGGCCGGGTGGCCTTGTTGAGCTCCGCTTTGATCGCGTCCAGAACGAGTGGAGATGGGAGATTCATCGAACGGACATCAACGATCCTGCCGGGATCGCGATTCGGATGCGGTTTGGTGGGGGTGCGCCCCCTGGGATTCGAACCCAGAACCTGCGGATTAAGAGTCCGTTGCTCTGCCATTGAGCTAGAGGCGCAGTGGTGTGACTTTAACGGCCGCTCGTTCCGCTTGCTCGACTTGGAACGAACGATCTGAGGGTGACCGAGGGGACTCGAACCCCCGACATCCGCGACCACAACGCGGCGCTCTAACCAGGCTGAGCTACGGCCACCAAGTGACGTCCAGCATGGCACATCAGGCGACGGCCCTTGCCATTGCGACGTTTCCGTGCAGGCACTGGGTCGGCCCGGGCCGGCGGTCCGTTGATCAATGGGTGCATGATGGGGTGGCCGACGTGCCACGGGGTGTCATGGGGGCTTGCCGAGCAGAAGGAAAGCGGGGGTTTTCGATGCGAGCAGGTGGGATTGCTGCGGGTTTCGGCGGGGTTTTGGGGTGTCTTGCGCTCGTGTTGTCGGGCGCCGGTGGGCCGGCGGAGGCGGCGGTGCAGGACGGGACCGCGACCAGGCTCGTTTTCGTGGGCGACGTCATGTTGGATCGTGGCGTGCGGGAGTCTGTTCTCACCACGGGAAAGGGTGATTGGTCCTTTCCGTTTGCCCAGGTGCGCTCCGTGGTCCGAGACGCCGACCTGGCATTCGCCAATCTCGAGAGCATCATCTCCGACCGGGGCGAGCGCATGAAGCCTTCGTTCCTGTGTTGCTCGTTTCGTGCACCCCCTCCCGCCCTGTCCGGTCTGCAGGACGCGGGTTTTGACGTCGTCTCGGTCGCCAACAACCATGCCGGTGACTTCGGCCGTGATGCCATGGCCGACAGTGCAGGGCGGCTGCGCTCCGGCGGGATTCTTCCGGTTGGCTTCGGCGAGACCGACACCGACGCGCGCAAGCCGGTTCTCCTGACGGTCGGCGACACGACGTTCGCCTACCTTGCCTACACCGACAGGGGTTCGAGCCAGTGGCGGGCCCGCGACGGTCGCTCCGGATTCGCCTTTTTCGCTCGTGCGGGGAGGAGCGGCATCGCCTGGCTCCGCGAGGAGACGTTGGCGGCCGATGTGGCCGATGCCCGAGAGCTTGCCGATGTGGTGATCGTCTCCATGCACACCGGAACCGAATATCGATCCTCTCCCTCTCCGAAGACCCAACGCCTGGCGCGGCGCGCCATCGATGAGGGCGCAACGGTCGTCATCGCTCATCATCCTCATGTCGCCCAGGCAGTCGAGCGCTACGGCGAGGGTGTCATCGCCTATTCGCTCGGCAACTTCGTCTTCGATCAGGACGAGGCGGAGAACCCGGGGGTGCGTGACGGCCTCCTGCTCGAGGCTTCGTTCGAGGGGAGCGTCCTGACGGGCGTGTCCGAGCGCCGGATTCGCATCAACGACGATCATCAGCCACAGGTGACGCCGTCGGGATGAAGATGAACAGGTGACACCGTCGGGATGAAAGCGTCGGGCAAGGAAACGTTCAGGTGAAGGTGCGGTTGAGGGCGCAGGATGTGGCACGCTGAGCGATGGAGTATGCCTTCGTAGCTCAGCCGGATAGAGCGGCTGCCTTCTAAGCAGCGGGTCGCAGGTTCGAGTCCTGCCGAAGGCGCTCGGTGAGGCCGGTCACTCGTCGCCCGGTCCTTGTGCCTCGGGCCTGGAGCAGGCGAGGAGGCGACACAGGCCGAGAGGGGCGAGCAGGAGGGCGTAGCCGACCCACTGCAGCGAGCCGTCTGCCCCGGTGTCGGCAAGGCCGTCGAGGTCGGGGGACGTCGTCGTTCCCGGGCCGGGAGCGGAGCCGGTTGTGCCACCGGGGGTTGTGCTGTCGGGGGGAAGCGGCACGATGGCGACCGGGACCGTTGTCGAGACCGGCCCAAGTGCCGTGGGGTTGCCTGCCGGGGAGTTGTTGCCGTCACCAAGGCGCGTCACGGCAAAGCCGATCCCTGAGAGGAAGACAATGAGGATGCCGACGGCGAGCGCACGGTGGAGCTTGTTGGACAGGGGGAACCTCAACTGGGGGATGGCAGAACACGGATCACAAGGGTGGTGGAAACCTTGCCTTCGTGCACTCTATCGGCGAGTCCCCGGTTGACCTGAACCGACGGGCCGATCCCACGCAGTTCGTCTCCACCACATCAGAGCGTGGCGGCGTGTGCCAATACATCGTCGAAAGATGCGTCGTTTTCGACCATGCGACGGAAATCCATCAGCTGGCGTGGACGGCTGAAGGTGAGCGCACCGACAAGTCGGCCGGCTCGGCCGTAGAGGGCGACGAACCGGC
>JACOTK010000185.1 GCA_016178435.1 Actinomycetota bacterium | reverse complement strand
GGTGCGTGACCTTTTCGAGCAGGCAAAGGCCGCCAGTCCGGCGATCATCTTCGTGGACGAGATCGATGCGGTCGGGCGTCATCGTGGCTCGGGCATGGGCGGTGGTCACGACGAGCGTGAGCAGACCCTCAATCAGCTGCTCGTCGAGATGGACGGTTTCGATGCCCAGACCGGCGTGATCCTGATCGCCGCGACCAACCGTCCCGACATCCTCGACCCGGCGCTGCTGCGTCCGGGGCGCTTCGACCGCCAGATCGTCGTTGATCTCCCCGACCGGGTCGGCCGTCGAGCGATCCTCGAGGTTCACGGAGCAGGCAAGCCTCTCGGTGGGGACATCGACCTCGACGTGCTCGCAGGCCGCACCCCGGGTTTCACGGGAGCGGATCTTGCCAACCTGATGAACGAGGCGGCGCTGCTGGCCGCTCGGCGTGCGAAGTCCTCCATCTCCATGTTGGAGATGGAGGAGGCCATCGACCGGGTTCTTGCCGGCCCGGAGCGCAAGTCCAAGGCGATGAACGACGAGGAGAAGAAGGTCATCGCCTACCATGAGGCCGGCCATGCCCTGGTCGGCCATCTGCTGCCCCATGCCGACCCGATTCACAAGGTTTCGATTGTTGCTCGTGGTCGGGCGCTCGGCTGGACGTTGTCGCTGCCCACCGAGGACCGGCATCTCCAGACGCGGTCGCAGTTGGAGGACTATCTGGCGATGTTCCTCGGCGGTCGAACGGCCGAGGAGCTGGTCTTCTCCGATCCCACGACGGGAGCCCGCGACGACATCGAACGTGCGACCGAGATGGCAAGGGCCATGGTCACCGAATACGGGATGACCGAGGCCATAGGTCTGCAAAAGCTCGGCAAGCGCGTCGAGAATCCCTTTCTCGGGCGGGAGAGCAGCCAGATGGGTGATTATTCACAGGACGTCGCCGGCGTCGTCGACTCGGAGGTTCGTCGTCTGATCGACGCAGCCCATGCCACCGCGACCGACATCCTGACTCGTCATCGCGACACGCTCGACAACCTGGCGGCGGCGCTGGTGGAGCGTGAGACCCTGGACGTGCCCGATTTGTTGGAGATCTTCGGATCGCTGCCGCCGTGGGGGACCCCGCCCACCAGGCGCCGCCCTGCTGCTGTCGTCAAGGAGCCGGTGGCCGAGCCGGAGTTGTCGGCGAAGCCCAAGGCCGTCGTCGCCCGGAGGCGCCGGGCGACACCTCGCCCGGCCACGTCGTGAGCGAAGGCGGCGTGGTCGACGAGTTGCGGATCGAGCGGGCGGTTCGTGAGATCCTCGAGGCGATCGGCGAAGACCCCGACCGGGACGGTCTCAAGGAGACGCCCAAGCGGGTGGCCCGCATGTATGGCGAGGTCGTCGGAGGGCTGCACGAGGAGCCCGACCATCATCTGCAGGTGACCTTCGACGCCCATCACGACGAGATGGTCATGGTGCGCGACATCCCGCTCTACAGCCTGTGCGAGCACCACCTCGTTCCGTTCATCGGCCGGGCCCATGTGGCCTACATCCCGGGGAAGGACGGTCGCATCACCGGCCTGTCGAAGCTCGCCCGGCTTGTCGACGCGTACGCCCGACGGCTGCAGGTGCAGGAGAGGCTGACCGCCCAGGTGGCCGACGAGATCGAGCGTACCCTCGAGCCACGAGGCGTCCTGGTGGTGTTGGAGGCCGAGCACCTGTGCATGTCGATGCGGGGAGTTCGCAAGCCCGGTTCGAGCACGGTCACCTCGGCGATGCGAGGCCTGTTCCGGGAGAACGTCGCGACGCGAAACGAGGCACTGCAGTTCATCCACCGCGGTACGCGATGACCGATGGTCAGGCGGGTGTCCTCGTCATGGGGGTTCTGAACGTCACGCCGGATTCCTTCTTCGACGGGGGCCGATACCTCGATGTCGATGCAGCCGTCGCCCGTGGCATGGAGATGATCGCCGAGGGTGTCGACATCATCGACGTCGGTGGCGAGTCGACGCGACCTGGAGCCGACCCGGTGACCGCCGACGAGGAACGTCGACGCGTGTTGCCGGTGATCGCCGCTCTTTCGCCTCACGTGCGGGTTTCGATCGACTCCTCCAAGGCAGCGGTTGCCGCCGCGGCAGTAGAGGCCGGCGCCACCTTGATCAACGATGTCTCGGCCTCGTTGTCGCCACTTGCCGCGTCGGCAAAGGTCGGCTGGGTGGCGATGCACATGCAGGGCAACCCAAGGACCATGCAGCGGTCCCCCGAGTACGGTGACGTGGTCCTCGAGGTCCACGACTCGTTGCTGGAGAGGGCCAACCGGGCTCTGACCGAGGGGGTTCCCGAGGTGTGGATCGATCCGGGCATCGGGTTCGGCAAGACTCTCGAGCACAATGTCCGTCTGCTCGGGGCACTCGAACGGTTCGTGAGGAGCGGCTACCCCGTCATGGTGGGGGTGAGTCGCAAGCAGTTTCTCGGCACGCTGGCGGGCGGCGTCGGGCCCGAGGAGCGCCTCGATGCCTCGTTGGCGACAGCCGTTTGGGCTGCAACCCAAGGGGTTGGCATGGTTCGGGTGCACGATGTGGCCCAGACGGTGATGGCGATGCGTCTGATGGGGGAACGTTTGACGGGGGAAGGGGTTCCGGCATGAAGGGAAAGTGGGCGCAGGGCATCACGCCACGCCATTTCACGTGGGTGATCAAGGATCAACTTGCCGTGTGCGAGCGACCGGGGGGTTACGGGCCCAACCATCGTCGGGTGCGTCGCCAGGAGGAGATCATCTGGCTGCGTGAGCAGGGGTTCACGCGCATCATCAGTCTGTTGACCTCGCCGCATAATCTGCACGTGTACGAGGAGATGGACATGGCATGGATGCATGTTCCGTTCGGACGTCACGACGACCCGGTGAAGTTGTTGTCGACGCTGCTCCCGGACCTGCGCCGTCTGCTCGGGAAGGGTGAGCGGATCCTCATGCACCAGGACGCGGTGGAGGACACCGTGCAGGGAACCATCGGGGGCTACCTGGTTTACGCAGGTCTCGCGCCCGACGTGCCGCGGGGGGTGGAGATGGCGGAACGGCTTCTGTCCCGACCGCTGTCGTCCTCGGGTCGAGAGTTGGTCGGCCTCGCCGGACAACTCACCCCAGAGCGATGAGCGATTCCTCGGGCGATCGCATCGAGCTGCGGGGCCTGCGGGTCCTCGGCTTCTGCGGTGTGCCGGAGGAGGAGCGTGCAAGGGCTCAGCCACTCGAGATCGACCTCGATCTGGGTCTCGATCTGATCGATGCCGCTCGGGATGACGATCTGGATCGGACGGTGGACTACGGGGCGTTGTGCGACGCGGTCAGCGCCTGTGTCACCGATCGTCCGGCGGCGCTGTTGGAGCATCTCGCTCAACGGGTGGCTGAGGTGGCGCTCGGCCTCGATGTCCGAGTGAGCTGGGTCACGGTTGCGGTGCGCAAGCTGCGCCCCCCGGTTCCTCATGATCTCGTCACCGCCGGGGTGAGGGTGACCCGGCGACCGTGAGGGCCTTTCTCTCGTTGGGGTCGAACCTCGGTGACCGTCCGGCCAATCTCCGAGGGGCGATCGCGAGCCTTGCCGAGGTGGTCGGCGTGTCGCCCGTGTACGAGACCGACCCCGTCGGTGGGCCCGAGCAGGGGGCGTATCTGAACGTCGTGGTCGAGCTCGACACGCCATGTTCCCCCCGGGAGTTGCTCGACCGGTGTCGGGTATGCGAGGAGGCCGCCGGCCGGGTCCGGGCCGAGCGGTGGGGCCCACGCACCCTCGACGTCGACGTCCTGCTCGTGGGTGACCTCGTGGTGGACGAGCCCGATCTTCAGGTTCCCCATCCTCGCATGTGGCAACGTCGTTTCGTGCTGGCGCCGCTTCGTGATCTCGCTCCCGACCTCGTCACTGCCGAGGCCGTTGCGGCAGCAGAGGGAACCGTTCGACAGCTGCCGTCGGACGTCTCGGTCTGCGATGACGGGACAGGCTCATGACCGACTCGACCGGAGGGGCGTTGCCGGTCGTTCGTGTCATCGGGTCCGGCAGAGCCGGTGGTGCGCTGAGCGCCGGGCTGGCGGGATGTGGCTGGAGCGTGCGTGCCCCTCTGGGCCGTGGGGACGACCTGCGGGCGGCCGCCGGCGGAGTTGATCTGTTGGTGGTCGCCACTCCGGATGACGTGATCGCCGAGGTGGCGGCGCGCGTCGAGCCGGTCTCGACCACGGTCGTCGCGCACCTGGCAGGTTCGCTCGGGCTCGACGTGCTCGCCCCCCATGGGCGTCGGGCTGCGATCCATCCCCTGATCAGCATTCCCGTTCCCGAGACCGACCTATCCGGAGCCTGGTTCGCCGTTGCGGGCGACCCGATGGCCGCCCGAGTGGTCGATGCCCTCGACGGTCGGTCGTTCACGGTCGGCGACGAGCATCGTGGGGGCTATCACGCGGCGGCGTGCATCGCCTCGAATCACCTGGTCGCGCTCCTCGGCCAGGTCGAGCGTGTCGGCGCCTCTGCGGGGGTGCCCCTCGAACCCTTCCTCGATCTGGCGCAGGGGGCGCTCGATCAGGTCCGCGCCCTCGGTCCGGCCGGTGCCCTGACCGGACCCGCCCGACGAGGCGACGAGGCAACCCTGGCCCGTCATCTCGAAGCCCTCGACCCGTCCGAACGCGGCGCCTACGAGGCCCTCATGCTCGCGGCCAAGAGGCTCGCCGGCACCCCGGAGAGTCCTCGCCGGATGAGTCGACGGCCATGACCATCCCCGTCCTTGAGCGCATCGGCGAGCTCTCGGCTCTGCTCGATGCGAAGCGGGCGGCCGGCGCCACCGTCGGCCTGGTGCCCACGATGGGGGCACTGCACCCGGGTCATGCGACCCTGATCGCACGGGCCGCCGAGGAATGCGACGTGGTGTGCGTGACCGTGTTCGTCAACCCCCTTCAGTTCGGTCCCAATGAGGACTTCGAGGCCTACCCGCGTGATCTCGACGCCGACGTGCGAACCGCGACCGACGCAGGGGCGACCATGGTCTTTGCGCCTCCCGTGACCGAGATGTACCCGGGCGACCAGTCCACCACGGTTCATGTGTCGGGCCTGACCAACGTGCTCGACGGGCTCGCCCGTCCGGGTCACTTCGACGGGGTGGCGACCGTGGTCGCCAAGCTCTTCGCCATGGCCGGTAGGTGTCACGCCTATTTCGGGGAGAAGGACTTCCAACAGTTGGCCGTCGTGCGGCGGATGGCGGCCGACCTCTCCTTCCCCGTCGAGATCGTGGGGTGCCCGACCGCTCGCGATCACGACGAGGTGGCACTTTCCAGCCGCAACGCCTACCTCAACGCCGAGGAGCGGGCGGCGGCGCCCGTGCTGATTCGAGCCCTGCGGGCCGGCGCCGAGTTGTTGGCCCGCGGTGAGAGCGACCCGGCGCGGGTTCGCCGGGCGATGGTCGAGATCGTCGCGGCCGAGGCTCTTGCGACCTGCGACCAGGCCGAGGTGGTCGATCCTCGGACGCTGCGCACGCCGGATACGCTCGAAGGTGAGGTTGTTCTGCTCGTGGCGGCCCGCATCGGGCCGGCACGGTTGATCGACAACATGCGGGCCTCGACAAGTTGAGTTTCTTGGCCCATGATGAGGGTGTCCCAACGTGACAGCCAAGTTTTTCCACACACTCTTTGGGGGTGACCGGCAACGGCACCCACCGACAATGGAGGACATGACGTGCGTCGCCGCATGATGAAGTCGAAGATCCATCGGGCCACCGTGACCGGTGCGGATCTGCACTACGTCGGGTCCATCTCGCTCGACACACGCCTCATGGAACTGGCCGATATCCACGAGTTCGAACAGGTGCACGTGCTCGACATCGACAACGGTGCCCGCTTCGAGACCTACGCCATCGCCGGAGAGCCCGGCCAGGTGTGTCTCAACGGAGCGGCCGCCCGGCTGGTCCACCCGGGTGATCGCGTGATCGTGATCACCTACGGTGAGTACGAGGACGCCGAGCTCGACGACTTCAAGCCGTTGGTCGTCCACGTCGACACCGCGAACCGGGCGGTCGGCGAGCGGCTCGTGCGTGAGCTCACTCCTGATCCGCGTCGCTACTCGGAGATCGAGGCCGAGGTGCACGCCGAGCTCGCGACGATGGATGCCGAGCTGCGCATTCTGGGTGATCCCGCGCCCGAGAACGAGGTGTTGTGACGGGGCAGTCACCCCCGTCCACCTTCCCCTCCTCCTCATCGCCGCAACCGCTCGATCTGCTGGTGCTCGGCAGCGGGGTTGCGGGCCTCACCGCTGCGGTGCACAGTGCCACGAAACTGGGTGCGAGCGTCGGTGTGCTCACCAAGGCGGAGTTGCACCAGGCCACCACCCGCTGGGCTCAGGGGGGTGTTGCAGCGGTCCTCTCCGCCGACGAGGACTCGACCGACATGCACCTTGCCGACACCCTCGCCGCCGGCGCCGGGTTGTGCGACGTGGACGCCGTGCGCGTGCTGGTCAACGAGGGCCCGGGCCGGGTGAACGACCTGATCGCGCTCGGAGCGGTGTTCGACACCGATGCGCAAGGGGCCCTTTTGCTCGCTCGTGAGGGCGGGCACTCCCGGCCCCGGATCGTGCATGCCGGTGGCGCTGCGACCGGTGCAGAGATCGAGCGAGCCCTCGTTGATGCCGTGCGGGCAACGGCGGCCGTAGTCCTGGAGGGTTGGTACGCGATCGATTTTCTGATCGAGGGTGGGCGTTGTGCGGGTGTGGCCGCGCTCGACGGAACGGGGGTGCGTCATGAGGTTCGGGCGCGACACACGTTGTTGGCCACAGGGGGCGCAGGACAGCTCTACAGCGTGACGACCAATCCTGCCGAGGCCACCGGCGACGGGGTGGCGATGGCGCTGCGCGCCGGGGTTGCCGTCGCCGACATCGAGTTCATGCAGTTTCACCCGACGGCCCTGCATCACCCGGCGATGCCGCGTCCACTGCTCTCCGAGGCACTGCGAGGGCATGGCGCCGTGCTGCGTGACGCCGGCGGGGAGCGTTTCATCGACGAGCTGGC
>JACOTK010000184.1 GCA_016178435.1 Actinomycetota bacterium | reverse complement strand
CAGCCCACGAGCATGCCGCACACACCGCCGACCATGATGGCGCCAAATGCCAGCATCCTGGCCAGGGGAGATGGCAGCGCGGTCGGGGTATAGGTGCGGGCACGTGGCACTGGAATGGACACGCGGGCATGGTAGGCGCTCTGGCCGGCAGAATCAGCACCGTGCAACAGTGGATGGTGGCGAGCGGCATCGTCGAGGGACCGGAAGGACTGCTTCTGGTGCAGAACCGTCGTCGGGACGGAACCGCCGACTGGTCACCACCGGGCGGTGTGGTCGAGACCGCCGAGGGCGAATCGGTCGTCGATGGCCTCACCCGTGAGGTGGCGGAGGAGACGGGACTGCGGGTCGGCGCATGGGAGGGCCCGCTGTACGAGGTCGAGGCGGTCGCCCCCGGCATGGGTTGGCACCTTCGGGTCGAGGTCTATCGCGCGCTCACCTATGAAGGGGCGATCGCGATCGATGACCCCGACGGCATCGTGATCGATGCAGGCTTCCTGACACTCGAGGCATGCCGTCTGCAGTTGGCGACGACCTGGTTGCCGACCCATGAGCCGCTGCTTCACTGGCTCGACGAGCGTTGGAGCGATCAGCGCACCTACCGCTATCACATCGAGGGCGCGTCGCGTTCGGCGATGACGATCACGAGGGTCTGAGGGTGGGCGGCAACGAACGACCGCCGTCGATACTGCACCTCGACATGGACGCGTTCTTCGTAGCGGTCGAGGTGCTGGACGCTCCGCACCTCCGGGGGCTTCCCGTGGTCGTGGGCGGGTTGGGAAGCCGTGGTGTCGTGGCGGCCTCGTCGTACGAGGCTCGGGCATGGGGTGTGCATTCGGCGATGCCCACGGCGATCGCGCGACAACGCTGCCCGCAGGCGGTATTCCTCCCCGGGCGCCATCACCGCTACCACGAGGTGAGCACCCAGGTGCACCACATCCTCGAGGAGATGAGCCCCCTCGTGGAGGGGATCGCCCTCGATGAGGCCTTCCTCGACGTGCGAGGCGTCCGACGTCTGCACGGCGACGGACCGACGATCGCCCGCACCCTGCGCCGTCGCATCGGTGATGAGCTGGGTCTGAGCTGCTCGGTGGGCGTGGCGCCGCGCAAGCTCACGGCGAAGCTGGCCTCGGAGGCGGCAAAGCCGCGGGCCTCGCTCGAGGGGACCACGCCCGGGCCCGGTGTCGTGGTGGTCACCGAGGAGACCGAGACCGCTTTTCTGCACGCGCACCCCGTCGGGGCGCTGTGGGGCGTCGGTCCCGCCACCAGGCGTCGCCTCGACGCGCTTGGCGTGAGGACCGTCGGCGATCTGGCGCAACTTCCCGAGGACACGCTGGTTCGTGCCCTCGGCGCGGCGGCGGGTCGCCATCTGCATGCCCTGGCATGGGCCCGCGACTTTCGTCCGGTCATGCCGAGGGCCACGGCGAGCTCGATCGGGCACGAGGAGACCTACCCGCGTGATCTGCACGATCGTCGTGACCTCGATCGGGAGTTGTTGCGCCTGGCGGATGCGGTGGCCCACCGGGTCCGGCGGGCAGGCCTGAAAGGTCGCACCGTGCAGCTCAAGGTTCGCTTCGGTGATTTTCGCACCGTCACCCGATCGGTCACCCTTGGCGAGTCTCCGGCCGAGGGGCTCACACTGGCCCGCACGGCTCGCGCGCTGCTCGATGGGGTCCAGATCGCGGCCGGCGTTCGTCTCCTGGGGGTGTCGGTCTCGCAGCTCGTCGACGGTTCAGGTGCCACATCGCACCAACTCAGCCTGGGGGAGGACCCGGCGCCGTGGGGCGATGCGACGGAGGTGATCGACCTGATCCGTGATCGATTCGGCGCCGACGCCATCGTTCCGGCCGCGTTGGCGCAGGGTCCGGGTTCGGGGACACCGGGGTCCCGTCCGGGCGGGATCCGTGTCGTGAGAAGCGGTGATCAGCAGTGGGGGCCGGCGTTGCCGAGTGCGGACATGGGACGGGAGGTTTCGGGGTACCATAACTCCGGGTAGCCGTACCGGGGACGAGACAGAGGAAGGGTGGACGTGCCGCTTTCCGAGGAAGAACAGCGCATCCTCCAGGAGATCGAACAACAGCTTTACGCGTCCGACCCCGGGTTGGTGCGAGAGGTCAGCGCCACCACGATCTATACCCACGCCGGCCGAAATCTGAAGTGGGCGACCCTCGGTTTCGTCGCCGGTGTCGTCTTCATGGTCGTGACCCTGGCCGCCTCGCCCATCCTGTCGTTCGTCGGCTTCCTGGGTATGTTGGCCTCAGCCATCTTCTTCGAACGCAATCTGCGAAAGATGGGCCGCGCCGGCTGGCAGGACTGGACGCAGTCCATGCGTCGCGCCGGCCTGGGTGACCAGATCGGGAGCGCCCGCCGGCGGCTTCAGGAGCGGTTCAAGCGCGAGGAATAGCGGCTCGATCGCGGTTCATGACGACACCCGATGGAGGTGCCTTCGGGTGTCGGAGCCGCCCTTGGAGGCCGGCAGGGTTCTGGGGTCGACCAGAAGCCTGGCCCGATCAACCGTTGAGAGGCCGGCGGTGACCTGCCGGCGAATCTGTGCGCCGGTCGCCCTGGCCCAATCCACATCAGCCGACAGGTCCTCGCGCTCGGTGGGTGGGCGGTAGCCGGCGGCGGTGGCAAGCATGGCCAGATCGATCAGATCGGTCGTTTCCACGACGGCCGATGCAACGACCCGCTGTGCATACTCCATCGGCGTTTCCGAGGGCCGACGACCCGCCCCGATGCGGGCCAAGGCCTCGCCCGTCTCGTCCCAGGCCACGAGAACCTGGTCCGCGGCGGCGATGGCGTGTGCCCGCCGACGGCGTCTGCGGCGATGGGCCAATGCTGCGATGCCGGCGATCCAGAGCCCGAGCAGTGAGCCCAGGATTCCCAGGACGATGAGCAACCGGGTCCACCAGGGCGGGGAGTTGCCGGATCCGCCGGTGGCGGGGTTGGGAACCGAGTTGGGCGCGGCGGTGGGGCCCTGTGCAAGGGGCGGGGATGTCGTGGGAGCGGTCGGGGCCAGGGTGGTGGCGGTGGTCGGTTGGTTTGGTGCAGCCTGCTGTTCGGGGACCCCCGTATAGGCCTCGGCATTCGGGATCCCCCTGCCGGGTGTCGGCTCGAAGGCGACCCAGCCATAGCCGGCAAGATAGACCTCCGGCCAGGCGTGGCCGTTGGCCCCCCGGACCACATAGCGACCGTCGGCGGCCTGCTCGCCTGGCGTAAACCCGACGGCGACACGGGCAGGGAGCCCAATGGAGCGGGCCATGGCCGCATACACGCCGGCGAACTGTTCGCAGTAGCCGCGGCGTGTCTCGAACACGAAGTTCTCGAGAATGTTCCCGGTGTGTCCGGGGGGGACATTGAGGTCGTAGGTGAAGCCGGACCGGAAGTAATCCTGCAGCAGGCGGGCCTGGTCGTAGGCGGTGGCTGCCGGGGTCACGATCCGCTTGGCCTCGGCTCGTAGCCTCGGACTGAAGTTTTCCGGAAGCTTCAGGTAGGTGGTCGTGATCGTCGAGGGCGTCGCCGGGGGAGCAGTCTTGAGGTCGTTCGGTGTCAGGGAGGTCAGGATCGAGGTCACCTCGTAGGTTTGGCCATTGGCCGTCGGCTTCTCGGTGAGCAGGCTCGCGGAGGTCGGGTCGTAACGGACCGAGGTTCCCTTGACAGCGGTGGGCTGGAAAGCCGCGGGCAGCCAGATGGATGAGAGCTCGGCAATGGTGAAGTTCTGGGTGACGGTTTGGTTGGAAGTGGGCTCGGTCGGTCTCATGGCAACCGGCAGGTCGCCCGATGCCTTGTTGTAGCGACCTTCCGACGACCAGATCTGGCCGTCGAAGCGTTCGAGTGAGGTCAGTCGCCAGTAGCTGCGGGCCTCACTCCGCACGGAGAAGACCTCGAGGTTCGACTGGTCGACGATGCGAGTTCGGATGTCGACCAGCGGGCTGACGGTCACGCGTGACCCGGGGTCGTTCCGGTCTCCGTCGCGCCACGGAATGATCGCCTTGCTGTCCATGCCCGGTATGGAGGGGCCGACGGTGATCGCAAGCACAATGCTCAGAGCGGCCATGAGCCCGCCGGTGAACAACAGGGAGCGCGAAGACTCCGTATGGTCGGAAGCCGCGTCGCGCCGGGGGAGCGCCTGTTGCGCCAGCCAATAGCCTCCGAGGGAGACCAGGAACAAGGCGGTGGTGAGGCGGTGGGCGCCGACATGTGTGGACTGGCCGAGGACGGCGCCGAAGGCGAACAGCGCGGCGGCGGGCGCTCCGGCTTCGATGGGGGCGTTCGCTCGGAAAGCCGCGATGTCGGCCACAAACGCGATCAGCCAACCTGCGACGACGACGGCGATGACGAAGCCCGGCAGCATGGGAGCGGGAGCCACGACCAACTGAAACGTCTGCCAGGCGCGGGACAACTCGTCACCCGCCTGGGTAACGGTCGTGACGGTCGGGAGACCGAGGAAAGTCGTCGAGGGCAGCACCAACCAGGAGACGGCCGCCACGAGACCGACGGTTCCGGCAAGCAGGGTGGCGGGGACCGAGAGTCGCAGGCGGCGAGTGGTCATGGCAAGCAGGTGGGCGCCGACAACGGCGGTGAGCGACGCGCGCAGGTAGGAGCCCGACGTGAACAGATGCGTCAACCCGGTGACTGCGCTCAGCGACAGGGCGACCAGACAAAGCTCGATGCCCGGAGCCGAGGTCACCGCGGGCATACCTTCCCCTTGGACGCCTTCTCGTCGCGCTCCGTCTCGCGCTCCGTCCGGGTACGTGTGGTGCCCATCCATGAAGGGTGATCGCCGCCTCATGCGCGTCGGCCGATCGCTCGGGACCAGGCTTCCTCGAAGGAGGTTTCCCCGTCGATCACCAACAACCGCGGGTCGATGTCGATGCGTTCCTGCGGGCCGCTTGTAAACGCCACAGCCAGCATCTCGGATGACGACCCACCGAGAGCGGTGAGCAGTGGGATGAGATCATGGGTGTCGCCTCCCACCAGCACCGTGGCGTGGCCGGTTGCGCCCGGCATCCCTCGACCGACTGCCGTCTGGAGCCCGGCGAGTGTTGCGGGCAGGCTCGCTGTCGGGTTGGGTTGCACGACGGCGAGCTCGTCGAGAAGCGATTGGGTGAACCGTTCGCCGCTCCCTGCGCCCGAGTCGAAGAGATCGGTGTTCGCCGGATTCGATGTGATCAGCAGGCGCACACGTGCGTCGCGACGAGCGCATGCGACCAGGATGCTCGTGGTCGCCGCAAGGGCCTGTTCGAAGGAGGCATGGGTGTGCGTGCTCGCGCGGGTGTCCACGATGACGGTGGTCAGATCGTCGGGCGGTGATTCGAGCTGTCGCACCATCAGATCGTCGTAGCGGGCGCTGGCGCGCCAGTGGACATGGCGAAGGTCGTCACCGGCCCGGTAGGGCCGGAGGCCCACGAGGTCACTTCCCGAGAAGGAGGGAGGCGCGCCGGCCGGGCGTTGTCCGTCGTCACTCCAGCGCGAGTGCGTTGGAGCGCCGATCAACTGCAGCGCCGGCCACACCGTGAGCTCGGCGCCGACCGAGCGCTGCACGGTCAGGGCGACGAGGCCGAAGGGGTCACTCAGCACGACCTCGAGGGGGCCGATGGCGGCGATGCCCCGCTGCCCGCACCGAACCGCGTAGCTGGTGCGCACAGCCTCGCCCGTCCGGAGGGGTGGCACGTTCAGCAAGGTCGGGCCCGTGGCGCCCACACCAACCGATCGCGTGCCGGCCGGTCCTGCGAAGTCTCGCAGTTGCAGGACCGGGGTGGTCCCTCTGCCCCGGTTGGTGACCTCCAGCTCAACGGTGATCGAGGCTCCCGCATGGAGGCGCCTTGGATTGACCGTTCGCACCGTGTCGATCCTGATGCGCATTCCACGAACCCACAGTGCTGCGGCAGCGGTCAGCAGCAAGCCGGCGGTGCCGACCAGCCACAGTTCCGAGACGCCCAGGAGGCGGCCCGCCACGACCAGGCCGAGGGAGACAACGAGGACGGTCCTGCCCTGGCGGGTCAGCACGGCAGCCCTCGTCTCAGCCTCTGCCGCTCGGTACGGGGACCCGTCGGAGCACGTCGGCGACGATCTCCCTGGTGTCGAGGCCCTGCATGGCTGCCTGGCCCGAGCGAATGAGGCGATGTGCCAGCACGGGTTCTGCCAGGGCCTTGACGTCGTCGGGCACCATGTAGTTGCGTCCCGAGGCCACCGCCCGTGCCCTGGCGGCGTGCATGAGGGCAAGACTGGCGCGAGGGGACATGCCGAGATCGAGCGCCGGGTGATGTCGCGTGGCTTCGGCGATGTCGATGATGTAGCCCTTCAGACTCGGGGCCACATGGGTCTCCCGGGCGACGGCGGCCATGGCCTGGATGTCGCGAACAGCGGCAACCGGGCGCAGGAGCGAGAGGGTGTGGGCGCTGTCGGGGGCATCGAGGATGGCCAACTCGGCTCCTCGATCGGGGTAGCCGATGCCGACTCGCAACAGGAATCGATCGAGCTGACTTTCGGGTAGGGGATAGGTCCCGGTGTGCTCGATGGGGTTCTGCGTCGCGAGCACGATGAAGGTCGACGGCAGCGGGTGGCCCACGCCGTCAACGGTGACCTGACGTTCCTCCATGGCTTCCAGGAGGGCCGACTGGGTCTTGGGCGATGCCCGGTTGATCTCGTCGGCAAGCACGAGGTTTGCGAAGATCGGCCCTGGGCGGAAGTCGAACCTGGCTGCGTCACGGTCCCAAACCGTGCCGCCGACGACGTCTGCGGGCAACAGGTCCGGCGTGAACTGCACCCGACGCCACGTGCAATCGAGCGATCGGGCGAGGGCCTTGGCCAGGCTGGTCTTGCCCACGCCGGGGACATCCTCGATGAGCACGTGGCCCTGGGCGACGAGCGCGATGAGGACCAGCTCGATGACCTCGGGCTTGCCGTGCAGGACTTGCTCGACGCTCGCCGCAACCGCGGAAAAGGTCTCGGCGAAGGAGTCCGTCGGCATGGGTGCTGCTTCTGCTCGCTGTCGTGCCACGATGCTGGGCCCTCTCCCCGTACGCGTGCGTTCGCCCTCCCGAGGCGAAACGTTCATCGTACCGTCTGCGCTGCCGGCCGACAGCGGGCATCCCCGGAAGGAGTCGACGGTGTGCCCTGTCGAGGCACCGGTCATCTACCGTCAGGGTCCATGACACGTGCACTGGCGCTCGACATAGGCGGGACCAAGGTGGCAGCCGGGGTGGTCGACGGCGAGGGCGCCCTGCTCCGTCGTGCCCAGGTACCCACGCCGCTCGGCAACGGCGAGGAAGGACTGTGGACGGCGATTGCCGAGGTGATCGACGAGGTTCGCCACGGCGACGAGGCGGTCTGTGGCGTGGGGTGCGGTGGGCCGATGACCAGCGGTGGTGAGCGGGCAACGCCGCTCAACATCCCCGTTTGGCGGGATGTGCCGCTTCGCTCCCGTCTCGAGGGTCTGACCGGGTTGCCCACCTTCGTCGACAACGACGCAAAGGCACTGGCGCTCGGGGAGGGGTGGGTCGGAGCAGCCCGTGGTATCGACAACTTCGTCGCCATGGTG
>JACOTK010000202.1 GCA_016178435.1 Actinomycetota bacterium | reverse complement strand
GCGAACGTGTCCGTTCGCCCGCAGGGCTCCGAGGCGCTGGGCACGCGTTGCGAGATCAAGAACCTCAACTCGGTGCGCTCACTGGGTCGGGCGATCGAGTACGAGGCACGTCGTCAGGTCGACCTCCTGGAGTCCGGTGAGCAGGTGGTGCAACAGACCCGTCACTGGGACGAGAACGACGGACGCACGCATACGCTGCGTTCGAAGGAAGAGGCCTACGACTACCGCTATTTTCCCGAGCCCGACCTGGTTCCGGTGGCGCCCGACGAGCAGTGGCGAGCGGCTGTCGAGGCATCGCTGCCGTTGCTGCCGGCGCAACGTCGTCATCGGCTTGCGGGGGCGACAGGGGTGATGCCGGGCGAGGCGGCCGTCGTGGTCGAACGAGGTCTCGACGACCTGGTGCTCGCCGCCATGGCGGCGGGGGGCGACCCCGGTCGTCTGTTGACCCATGCCGAGCATAACCTGGCCGGCGTCACCTCCGCCGCGCTGGGCGCGTCCCCTTTCGCGATGCTCACCCGCATGGAGATCGACGGCAGGCTGACCGCGACCCAGGCCAAGGTCGTCCTTGCCGAGCTGGTTGGCGCCGGGGCCAACGGCGACCCCGTTGCCATCGCCGCCGAAAGGGGCTTCGAGGCGATGGACGACGACACCCTGGCGACCATCGTGGACGACCTCATCGCCGCCAACCCCGATGCGTGGGCGAAGTTCAGGGACGGCGACGCCAAGATCACGGGATTCTTCGTGGGCGCCGTGATGAAGGCCACACAGGGCAAGGCGGACGGCAAGGTCGTCAACAAGTTGCTCCGTGAGCGGGCGCAAGGCTGAGCGTCGCCCCGCAGGTGTCTAGTCTTGGCCCATGGCCGAACGCACGGAGACACCGATCTCGATCAAGCCCCGCAGTTTTGAGGTGACCGACGGTCCCCAGCGTGCCCCTGCCCGGGCCATGCTGCGGGCGATAGGCATGACCGACGACGACTGGGGCAAGTCCCAGGTCGGGGTCTGCTCCTCGTGGAACGAGGTCACCCCGTGCAACATGCCACTCGATCGACTGGCCAAACGATCGAAGGAGGGGGTCCGTCAAGCGGGCGCCTATCCCATCGAGTTCGTCACCATAGCGGTCTCCGACGGCATCTCCATGGGCCACGAGGGCATGCGGGCCTCGCTGGTGAGTCGTGAGGTCATCGCCGATTCGGTCGAGACCGTCATGCACGCCGAGCGCCTCGACGCTCTCGTCACCTTCGCAGGCTGTGACAAGTCCCTGCCCGGCATGCTCATGGCAGCCGCACGTCTCGACGTGCCTTCCGTCTTCGTCTACGGCGGCTCCATCCTGCCGGGCCGCAGGGGTGATCAGGCCCTCGACATCGTCAGTGTCTTCGAGGCCGTGGGCGCTCACGCGCCGGGGTCGATGAGCGACGCCGAATTGGGCGAGATCGAGCGGCTGGCCTGCCCCACGGAGGGAAGCTGTGCCGGCATGTTCACGGCCAATACCATGGCGTCGGTCGCCGAGGCCATGGGCATGTCGTTGCCCGGCAGCGCCTCGGCGCCGGCCGTGGACCGCCGCCGGGACGACTTCGCGTATGCGAGCGGGCAGGCCGTGGTCCATCTGCTCGAGCGGGGTCTCACCGCCCGACAGATCATGACGAAGGAAGCCTTCGAGAACGCGATAGCGGTGGTGATGGCCCTCGGGGGCTCGACCAACGCCGTGCTGCACCTGTTGGCGATCGCCAACGAGGCCAGGGTGGATCTGACGCTCGATGACTTCAACAAGATCGGCGCTCGGGTGCCGCACATCGCCGACACGAAGCCGCACGGCAAGTTCCACATGAGCGACGTCGATCGCATCGGCGGCGTTCCTGTCGTCATGCGCGAGCTGCTCGATGCCGGCCTGTTGCATGGTGATTGCCTCACGGTGACCGGGCGGACCGTGGCCGAGAACCTTGCGGCGATCGATCCACCGAGACCGGACGGCACGGTCATCCATCTTCTCGACGACCCGATTCACGCCGATGGTGGCATCGCGGTCTTGACCGGCACGATGGCCCCCAAGGGGAGCGTCATCAAGGTGGCCGGCATCGATTTCGACCACTTCGAGGGCCCGGCACGGGTCTTCGACGGGGAGGACGGGGCGATGGATGCCATTCTCGGCGGCTCCATCGAGCCCGGCACGGTGGTGGTGATCCGTTACGAGGGGCCCAAGGGTGGTCCCGGCATGCGTGAGATGTTGGCGGTCACCGGTGCGATGAAGGGCGCCGGTCGAGGTGGCGACTGTGCGTTGCTCACCGACGGGCGGTTCTCCGGTGGCACCCATGGGTTCTGTATCGGCCATGTGGCCCCCGAGGCGGTCGTCGGGGGCCCGATCGCTCTCGTTGCGGACGGCGATCGCATCGTGATCGACATCAAGGCCCGAACCATCGACCTGATGGTTGACGAGGCGGAGCTCGAGCGTCGACGCGGGGAGTGGCAGCTGCCTGAGCCCCGCTACACCACCGGGGTGCTGGCCAAGTTCGCCCGCCTGGTGACCGGGGCTGATCGGGGCGCAATCACCGAGGCCTGACCTCACCGGTGCGCGAGATCCCTGACCCCGGCGGTGAAGGGAGGCCGGGCTACTGGAAGGGGATGGACACGGGGTTGCGTACGGAGCGGGAACGCCCTTCCGTGTTTTGTGAGGCCTGCTCGTTGTAGCCGCTGACCCAGGCCGCGATCTCGTCGGCGGGGAGCGGCTTGGTGAGGTGATAGCCCTGGATCGTGTCGCAGCTCAGGTTGGCGAGGTGGTCGAGCTGGTTCAGCGTCTCGACGCCCTCGGCGGTCACGTTGAGGCCCAGGTTGTGGGCGAGGTCGATGACGCTTCGTACGATCATGGCGTCGGTGGCGTCCTCGCTCATGTTGTTCACGAAGCTCCGGTCGATCTTGAGCTGGTTGACCGGCAGGTTCTTGAGATAGCTCAGCGAGCTGTAGCCGGTGCCGAAGTCGTCGAGCGCCAGATGGATGCCGAGGGCGGAGAGTTGGCACAACAGCGTGTTGGCGTAGTCCGGGTCCGACAGCAGACCGCTTTCGGTCACCTCCAGCTCGAGGTGTGAGGCCGGCACCCCGTGACGGCGCAGGAGGGCGGCAACGCGATCGGGCAGGTCGGGCTCACGCAGGTTGCGGGCCGAGAGGTTGACCGCCACGCGGAGGTCGAGGCCTTGGTCGTGCCACCTGCGGCACTGGGCGAGCGAGAGATCCAGTGCCTTGAGGGTGAGTGGACGGATCAGCCCGCTCTGCTCGGCCAAGGGGATGAAGTCGTCGGGATAGACGAACCCGCGGGTCGGGTGGTTCCAGCGGATGAGCGCCTCGACACCGGTGACGTCGCCCGTATGGAGGTCGACCAGGGGGTGGTAGTACATGACGAGCTCGTTGTCGTTGTCGAGGGCACGGCGCAGCTCGCCCGCAAGCGCAAGCTTGACCGGGCTGTTCGAGTCGTTCTCGGCACTGTAGAACGCGTAGTCGAGGCCACCGTCCTTGGCCGCGTACATGGCGATGTCGGCATGTTGCATGAGGGTGTCGGCATCCTCGCCGTGGTCGGGATAGAGGGCCACGCCGATGCTGGCCTCGACGTTGACGGTGATGTCGTTGATCTCGAAGGGCTCGCGCAACAGCTCGGTGAATCGTTCGGCCACGACGACCAGCGTCGAGGAGTTGCTGACGTCGGGGACGATGATGGCGAACTCGTCGCCCCCGAGGCGGGCGACCGAATCGGCATCGCGCACCGCCGAGACCAGGCGGTGGGCGATGAGCTTGATCAACTCGTCACCCTGTCGATGCCCGAGGGCGTCGTTCACCTCCTTGAAGCGGTCGAGGTCGAGGAACAACAGGCCGGTGTGATGGCCACTGCGGGTCGAGCGGGAGAGCGCCTGGTCGAGCCGATCCTTGAACAGGTTCCGGTTGGGCAACCCCGTCAGGGTGTCGTGCATGGCGAGGTGTTCGTTCTCCTCGACCTGACGTCGCAACACCCGGGCAACCCCCATGGCAATCGGGAACAACGACATCCACAGTCCGACCAGCCCGATCACGAGCACGAGGTAGATCGCACGCAGCCGACCGTTGACCGCCTGGGTCGCTACCGTGTCACTCGTGGACGCTTCGGCGATGCCGACGACCTGTGGGTTGCCGGCAAACTTGATGGGGATGTAGAAGCGAGCGATCCGGGTCCCGCCGACGACCGCGAACCGGGCGTCCAGCTTGTCGTTGATGGCGTCGGTGAAGGCGGGCGATGGCGGGACGACACCGGCGTTCAGCTCCGGCTTGGTGGCCCAGAACACCTTTCCCTCCCTGGTGACGAGGCGGACCTCGAGACGCTCGAGCTTGGGTCCCACCAACTGCTGGGTGACCTTGGCGAGCAGAGCGGCGGACTCGGGGGTGAGGGCGCCGGTGGCGAACGCCTCGGGTGTCAGCACCAGGTTCGTCATGCCACCGGTCATGAGCTGGACGGAGTTGCCGTACGACGCCAGGGCTCCGGTCTCGAGCGCGGATCGGACCGTGCGGGTGAGGAAGACACCCAGCAGCAGTATCGGCACAAGGCTGATGACCCCGAAGGTCGCCATCGCCCTTGAGTGTCCTAGCCTGGATTCCCGCATTGTTCCTCGTTCTGGCCGGGCGCAGGACCGGTGGTCCCCGCGGTCATTGACTTGATCGGAAGGATTCCCGCGCATCTTGAGACAATTCTCGAACGCCGTTCCTGTGGTGGTAACCGGCGATCCACCCGGGAATGAGGTCTGCGGCCAACGGCTTCGTGAGGTGGTAGCCCTGGATGGTGTCGCAGCTCAGGTTCCGGAGGTGCGACAGCTGATCGGCCGTCTCGACGCCCTCGGCGGTGACATCCAGACCGAGGTTGTGCGCGAGCTCGATGACGCTTCGCACGATCATCGCGTCCGTGGCGTCGTTGCTCATGTTGTTGACGAAGCTGCGATCGATCTTGAGCTGGTTGACCGGCAGGTTCTTGAGATAGCTCAACGAGCTGTACCCCGTGCCGAAGTCGTCGAGGGCCAGGTGCACCCCGATGTCGGCCAATTGGTGCAGCAGCATGTTGGCGCATGCGGGGTCGGAGAGCAGAGCGCTTTCGGTGATCTCGAGCTCAAGGTCCTGCGGATCGACCTGATGGCGGGCCAGCAGATCAGCGATCCGCCCGGGAAGGTCGGCCTCGCGCAGGTTGCGTGCCGAGAGGTTGACGGCCACCCGAAGATGAAGCCCGGCGTCCGACCACGTTCGACATTGGGCGAGCGAGAGATCGAGGGCCTTGATCGTCAACGGGCGAATGAGCCCGCTTTGCTCCGCCAGTGGGATGAAGTCGTCGGGGAGGACGAAGCCACGGGTCGGGTGGTTCCAGCGGATGAGCGCCTCGACGCCGGTCACCACATTGGTCCGAACGTCGACGAGGGGGTGGAAGTGCATGACCAGCTCGTCGTCGTTGTCGAGGGCCCGGCGCAGCTCACCCGCCAGGGCGAGCTTCACGGGGCTGTTGGAGTCGTGCTCGGCGCTGTAGAACGTGTAGTCGAGCCCCGCCTCCTTGGCTGCGTACATGGCGATGTCCGCCCGCTGCATGAGCGTGTCGGCGTCGGTGCCGTGATCGGGGAAGATCGTCACGCCGATGCTCGCGTCGACGTTGACGGTGATGTTGTTGATCTCGAACGGCACACGCAAAAGCTCCGTGAATCGCTCGGCCAGACCGACGAGGACTGCCGGGTCGGTGACGTCGGGAACGACGACGGCGAACTCGTCACCGCCGAGGCGTGCAACCGAGTCGGCATCGCGCACGGCGTCGGCGAGCCGCGCAGCGATCTGGCCGAGCAGGATGTCACCTTGCTGGTGGCCGAGGGCGTCGTTGACCTCTTTGAAGCGGTCGAGGTCGACGAACAGCAGGCCGGTTTGGTGACCGGTGCGACTTGATCGCGCGACGGCCTGCTCGAGGCGATCCTTCAGGAGGTTGCGGTTGGGCAGACCGGTGAGCTGGTCGTGCATGGCCAGGTGCTCGTTCTCGGCCGCCTGTCGACGCAGCGCCCGTGCGACGGTCATCGCTATGGGGAACAACGCCACCCAGAAGAGGAACATGCCACCACCGAGGATGAGCTGGATCTTCTTGAGATCTCGCTCGGTTTGGACCGTGATGACGTAGTCGGGCGTGTCGGCCTGGGCGACGCCGACGATCTTGCCATCGAAGGGGATGGCAAGGGTGTACTGGATGACCTGCCCGCCCTTGGCCTTGATGTCGGGGGTGTTGGTGAACCGGGACGAGGTCGTGCCGGCGAGAGCCTTCCTCTGTGCCGGGGTGAGCCTGGCCTTCGTGCCCACGACGGCGGGGTCGGTGGCCCAGATCACCACGCCGTCGGGGTTGTACAGGGTCGCGGTGAGTTGCTCGGCGCCGAGGAACGTGAAGTCGCCGAGGAGGCTGTCGAGGATGGCTGCCTTCTCGGGCGTGAACGGTTTGCCGCTGAAGTCCTCCGCGGTCATCAGCTTGTTCACCATGAGGACCATCATGTTCTCGACGGACTGTGTGTAGTACTGGAGCGTGCGGTCGCGGATGGTGTGGTTCACGGCGTTCGAGACCACGGATCCCAGGATCACCAACAGGGCGAAGGTCACCGCGCCGAAGCGTACGAGGAGCCTTGTCTTGTGCATCACCGACTCTTCGGCGGGCCGCATGCACCACTTGAGGACTTTGGCCGGGTTGCGCCCCCGGCGGGGAGCTGCGAGAATGGTCTCGATGTCTGACACGTTTCACCGTCTGCTCGTTGTTTCGTAGCACACGTCGTCGCTCGACGCGTGTGCAACCACCGACCTCCCAACCGGGAGGTCGTCGCAGTTTTGGCCCACCGAGCGTTGCAGGAGAACCATGAGATTGACCGGGGCCCAAGCCCTCATCAAGAGCCTGGAGATGGAAGGCGTCGAGGTCATGTTCGGCCTTCCCGGCGGTGCCATCCTCCCCGTGTACGACCCCATCATCGACAGCTCGATACGCCACATCCTCGTGCGCCACGAGCAGGGCGCCGGGCACATGGCCGAGGGCTATGCCCATGCGACGGGGCGTCCGGGTGTGGCCATGGTGACGAGTGGTCCCGCCGCCACCAACATCGTGACGCCGCTGTGCGATGCCTATCTCGACTCCATCCCCATGGTCGTGGTGACCGGCCAGGTGCCCTACTCGGCGATCGGCACCGACGCCTTTCAGGAGTGCGACACGACCGGCATCACCATGTCGGTGACCAAGCACAACTGGTTGGTCACCGACGCCCAGGACATTCCACGGATCGTGAAGGAGGCGTTCCACGTCGCGACGACCGGCCGACCCGGTCCCGTGCTCATCGACGTTCCCAAGGACATCTCGAACGCCTCGATGGAATGGTACTGGCCCGATTCGGTGAATCTCCCGGGCTACAAGCCGACACTTCGCGGCCATCCCCGCATGATCAAGGAGGCGGCGCGCCTGATCGTCGAGTCGAGCCGTCCCGTCATCTACGCCGGCGGCGGCATCCTCAAGGCCCGCGCCGCCGAGGCGCTGCGCGAGCTCGCCGAGTTGACCGACATCCATGTCGTCACCACGCTCATGGCGCGAGGTGCGTTCCCCGACGACCACCCTCTGTGTCTCGGCATGCCGGGCATGCACGGCAACTACACCGCCGTCACGACGCTGCAGCAGTCGGACCTCCTCATCACGCTGGGCGCGCGATTCGACGACCGGGTGACGGGTAAGGTCGACGGTTTCGCCCCCGAGGCGAAGGTCATCCACGTGGACATCGACCCCGCCGAGTTGGGCAAGGTGCGACGCCCCGACGTGCCGATCGTGGGGGACTGCCGCCTCGTGATCGAGGAGTTGGTGACGGCCGTGCGCGACCTCGTGGCCGGCGGGGTCGTGACACCTGATCGCTCCGCCTGGAAGGCGACGATCAGCGGGTGGCAGGAGAAGTTTCCCTACGCCTACGAGCCTGCGGCCGAAGGTGAGCAACTCAAGCCGCAGATGGTTCTCGAGCACCTTCGTGACTCGACTCCCGACGACACGATCGTGGTCTCGGGGGTGGGCCAGCACCAGATGTGGACGAGTCAGTACTGGCGGTTCAACCACCCCTACACGTGGGTGAACTCCGGGGGACTCGGCACGATGGGCTTCGCCGTCCCTGCCGCCATCGGCGCCAAGGTGGGCAGACCCGACCGCATGGTCTGGGCCGTGGACGGCGACGGCTGTTTCCAGATGACCGCGCAGGAGCTGACCACGGCGGCCAGTGAGCGCATTCCCATCAAGGTGGCCATTCTCAACAACGCCTATCTCGGGATGGTTCGTCAGTGGCAGGAGATGTTCTACGACGAGCGTTACTCGGAGGTGTACCTGTCGCCGGACCTTCCCGACTACGTCCGGTGGGCCGAGGCGATGGGCTGCGTGGGGCTGCGCGCCGAATCGCCCGAGGAGGTGCAGCCGGTGATCGACAAGGCCAACGAGATCGACGACCGCCCCGTGGTCATCGACTTTCGCACCGATGCCCGGGAGAAGGTCTACCCGATGGTGCCGTCGGGCCTCAGCAACGACGAGATCGTGGTTCCGCCGTTCCAAGAGGGACGCCACGGACACGGGGGCCGTTGATGTCCGGCCGGTACAGGCACCACACGCTCTCGGTGCTCGTCGAGAACAAGGCAGGGGTGTTGGCACGGGTGGCAAACCTCTTCGCGCGACGTGGCTACAACATCTATTCCCTGGCCGTCGCGCCCACCGACGACGAGCACTTCAGCCGCATCACCATCGTGGTCGATGTCGAGTCCTCACCGCTGGAACAGATCACCAAACAGCTCTTCAAGCTCATCAACGTGGTCAAGATCAGTGAGCTCGACCCCGTGGATTCGGTCGAGCGTGAGCTGCTCCTGTGCACCGTGCGTGCCCCCGTGGAGGTGCGCAGTCAGGTGGTCGAGCTGGTGCAGATCTTCGAAGGGCGTATCCTGGGTGTGGGTCACGACGAGATGACCGTGTCGCTCGACGGCGCTCCCGGCAAGATCGACGATTTCGAGGATCTTCTCAGGCCCTTCGGCATCGTCGAGCTCCAGCGAACGGGTCGCGTGGCATTGCCCCGGCTCGAGCGGGAGGCTCCGAAGTTGCGTCTGCGATCGGGAGGTTCGAGGGCGG
>JACOTK010000201.1 GCA_016178435.1 Actinomycetota bacterium | reverse complement strand
CCGAGCGGCGCTCGACACTGCCCGACCTGGTGTCCGAGCACTCGCATCATCGCCTTCGCCGGCAACGGATTGGGCGTCTCGTCCCCGGACTCGAAGTCATAGCTCGCCAACAACTGCACGTTGAGTGCCCTCGCCTGGTCGACGTCGCCCTTGGAGAACGCAGCGATCATCTCGGCGAACACCTCACCGGCCCAATGGGTCGCCACCCCAACCACCCCGACCGCTCCGATGGACAACAGCGGCAGGGTGAAGGCGTCGTCGCCGCTGTAGAGCTCAAAACCCGCCGGCGCCAGGCTGAGCAACCGAGCCGACTCCGGGGGGTCGCCGGCGGCATCCTTGAGCGCCACGATGTTGGGAACCTCACGGGCGAGGCGCACCAGCGTGTCGGTTGCGACCTTGCGCCCCGTGCGCACGGGGATGTCGTAGATCATCATCGGCAGGTCCGACGCCGCTGCCACGGCCCGAAAGTGTGCCTCGATGCCGGCCTGGTGGGGACGGTTGTAGTAGGGCGTCACGACCAAGGTTCCGGCAACGCCACAGTCGGCGGCCGCCTTCGTGAGCTCGATCGAATGCAAGGTGTCGTTGCTCCCCGACCCGGCCAACACCGGAATGGTGACCGCCTCGGATATCGCACGCCACAGATCCAGCTTCTCGCCGTCGGCCAGGGTCGGGCCCTCACCGGTCGTGCCGGCCACCACCAGCCCGTTGCTGCCGTGCTCACCGAGCCAACGGGCCAGGCGCACCGCCGCATCGATGTCCACCACCAGGTCGTCGTCGAACGGGGTGACCAACGCGGTCACCACCTCACCGAAGCGAGCCATCACAAGCTGTCCTCTCCTGCTGCATCCGAACGTCCTCTATGTTCCCACCTCTGACGACCGCTGGACATTCAAGGTGGTGAGCAGGTCTTCGTGCAGCTCGAACCACACGGTGTGAACGCTGTCGATCAAGGGGCCCGTGAAATACTCGAGCTCGCCCGCCGCCACGTGCGCCAGGGCGGCGCGAAGACGCTCCCGATAGGGACGAAATCGCGGGAGGGTGGCGATCAGTTCGGCAAGCACCTTCCCGAGCTCGTCACCGATCGATGCCAAGGCGCTGAGGACCGCCCTGTCGTAGTCGGCGTCACCATGATCGTTGACGACCCGATCGGCGCCCTCCCCCCTGAGTTGCCAGTCGGCGCAGGCCTGCAGGAAGACCGCGTTCAGGGGACGAAAGTCGTGGTACCGCGCCTCGATCGATGTCCGTCCGCCCGTGGCCTCCAGCTCGACGGCAACCAGCTCGCGTTCACGTTGGCGGCCGTCGGCGGTCAAGGCCCAACCGGCGACCACCCCCTCGCGGGAGCGAACCAACCCCGCCGCCCCCAGTTCACGCAGGTCCTCCATCACCCCCTCGACCCCGAGCCCCGTGGCAACCGCAACCGATTCGGGAACGGCCACGCCCTTGATCCGCAGTGCGTGCAGGACGAGCAGATGGCTCACAGGACCTTGAGCGTCGTTGCCATTCCCTTGGCATAGTGGCGAACGCCGTCACGGCCGAACATGGTGCAGAAGAGCGCGTAGGTCCCCGGGGTCGTCATCACTCCGAGCTCCGTCGAACCCTCGGGGCCTGCCGAGGCAAACCCGACGTTGAGCGCGTCGCTTGCGGGGTCCGATGCTCCGACAAGGGCGAGCAGCTGTTCGATGGTTTGACCGTCCCCGAGCTTGGTCACCACCAGCTCGTGCAGCTCCGTGCCCTTGTTGGTGAACCGGAGGAGCAGCGGGCCGGCAGGCACCTCCGGCGGGAGCCCTGCGTAGGCATACTCCGTGCTGGTCACCGATACCTTGGTGGCGGCGCTGCGTTGTGCCGCCGTCAGTTCGTGCTTTGCCCGACTTCCGCCCGTTCCGCACTCGTCGAGATCGTAGCGATCGGCAACCTCGAGCGCCGACCGGAACGGATCATCATCGCTGTTGAGAAAGACCTGGGCCTGGGCGGGCTGTTTGGAGGCCTCCTTCAGCTTGTCGAACGCGAGATCGTTGAGCGTGATGAGCTGGTCGACCGTCTTCTCGTCGGCCTTTGGAGGATTGAGGCTCCGCAGGTTGTCCAAGGCCCTCTCGTAGAGCGGCACCACCTCACGCAGCGCCTTCTGCGCTTGCTTGGGCGTCGGCGCCTCGGCCCGCTTGCCCAGCTCGTCGATGATCGCTGTGACGCCCTTGTCGAGCTTGGCGCAGATGGCGTTGCCCTGGGCGAGCAACTGGCCCTTCGACAGGCGTGGCCCGCTTCGCGTCGTTGTGTCCTTGCCACTGCAGGCACTGCCGGTCAACACCAACATGACGATGCACGCGACCGGCAGGAGTCGACGATGCGAGGGACTCGGGGAGCGCATCGCTACTGCGCGCCACATTCGGTCAGACCGTACTTGTCGGCCAGATCATTGGCCTTCTGCATCGGATCCCTTCCACTCGACAAGAGGGCATCGGCTTTTTCGGGAGTTGCGCCTGCGGCAATCACCTCGTCCGCTCCTTTGTGCATCGCCGCGACAAAGCTCTTGACGGTCTCCCTGCCCTCGCTCGGCTGATCGAGCTTGGCCAACTCGTCCGCCGCCTCCTTGAAGATCGCGCCCGCACCCTTCACGATCTTTTGCTGTTGAGCGGGGGTGGCCCCGGCTTCGCCGGGCTTGCCGATCGACTTGTCGAGGGCGATCAGCTTCGTGTCGATGCCCTTGCAGATCTTGCCGGCGGCGGCGACGAAGTCGGCCTTCGAGATGGCATCGTCGCCGCATCCTCCCAGGACCCCGGCCAGGATCACAACGGACACCGCCGCTGCACGTCCGCGCATCACACGTCCCCTCATCACAACGCCTCGTTCTCGGCCCACGCGCCATGGCCGTCGCCACACCGCTTCGCCCTGGGACGATAGCGGCAAACAAGGAGCGCCGACCGTCATTGCCTGCACGAGGGCCCCGGTGGTCGGAACGGTTCGTCAGGGACTTGACGTGCGCGGGGTCGTGGTCCTCGGATGAACACAGGGGAGCACATAGTCGCCGACAAATCGACGAACGTCGTCGACCGAGGTGAGATCGAAATGCCTGCTGGGGGCCAGGTTGTAGGAGAACACGAGTCGCACCACCCATTCCGCATCGGCGCCCGCACGCAGATCTCCCACGTGTTTGGCCATGTAGGGCGCCAGGAAGGCCGAGATCGCCGAGAGCGACTCGCGCCCCCTCCCCAGCGCCGTGGGAATGATCTGCTCGGGCTCGTGTGCGAACAGGAACTGCAGCGCCTGGTGCCCGGCAACGATCCGTGACGCGTACAGGACGGCGCCCTCGAGCATCGACACCAGGTCGTCGGCTTGATCCAGATGGGCGCCGAGACCCTCCATGAAGCGCAACGCCTCCTCCACGGTCAATGCCCCGACCAGCGTTTCCTTGCCTCCCGGGAACATGCGGTAGATCGTTGCCCGACTGCAGCCGGCCTCACGCGCGATGTCCTCCAACGTGGTCTTCGTGATGCCCCGACGAGCGATGCAGGCGAGCGCTGCATCCAATACGCGACGGCGAGGATCGGCAGCGGAAGGGCGCGCGACGTCATCTGGAGTTGTGCCCGGAGCAACATTCATGAAGATGAGACGCTAGCGTGTATTCGTCTCATCATCAAGATCAGACGAATACCATTACAAGCACGCCGCGTGCTCCTGTACGTGTTTTGGGAGGCGACGCCTCTGCCTTCAGGACATCCTCCGCTCGCCGAAGGTCACGTCCCGGAAAGGACGTGGTCGGCAAAGCGCAGTCGAAGATCCTTCTTCGAGAACTTGCCCACCGACGTCTTGGGCACCTCGTCGATGAACACCACTTCATCGGGTAGCCACCATTTCGCCACCCTGGGCTCCAGGAAGGCGAGCAACTCCTCCCCCGAGACGGTCTCACCCGGCTTCACCACGACACAGGCAAGCGGTCGCTCGCCCCACTTCGGATGCGCAACGCCGATCACCGCTGCTTCCGCCACCTTTGGATGGGCCATCAACTCGTTCTCCAGCTCGACCGACGAGATCCACTCGCCCCCCGACTTCACCAAATCCTTGGTCCGATCGACCAGGCGGATGTAGCCCTCCGGGTCGATCGTCGCGACGTCACCGGTGCGAAGCCAACCATCGGCGGTGAATGACTCCTCGGAGCGGTCATCGTTGTAGTACGAAGCCGCAATCCACGGTCCACGAGCCTGCAGCTCACCCGACTGCTCACCGTCCCAGCTCAGCTCCTCGAGCGTGTCCGGCTCCACGACGCGGATCTCGACCCCGACGACCGGGAGTCCCACGGTCGTGCGCAGCTCGGCGATCTCGTCGTCCGAACGACTCGCGAACGCCGACTTGATCATGCCCACCGAGGCAACGGGACTCGTCTCGGTCATCCCCCAGGCCTGGAGGATGGGGAGACCCGTCTGTTCCCGATATCCCTCGGACAGCGCCCTGGGAACTGCCGAGCCACCGCAGGGAATGGCACGCAGGCTGGACGTGTCCCTGCCCTTCAGCTCGGGAAGAACACCCATCCATATCGTCGGCACGCCCGCTGCGACCGTCACGCGCTCCTCCTCGATCAGGGTTGCGATGGCCTTGGGCGCAAGGTCGGGACCGGGCATCACCAGGGAGGCGCCTGCGGCAACCGCCGCGTGGGCGAGACCCCACGCGTTCGCGTGGAACATGGGGACCACGGGAAGGATCACGTCGCTCTCACGCACGCCGAGGGCATCAGCGCCCATCACACCGACGGTGTGCAGCCAGGTCGATCGATGCGAATAGACCACGCCCTTCGGGTTGCCCGTGGTGCCGCTCGTGTAGCACATCGACGCCGCCCGATTCTCGTCCCGAACGTCGAACTCGACGGGCGCCGCAGCGGCGAGGAGCGTCTCGTAATCATGAAGCTCGGGGCCTTCCTCCGATGGCATGTCGCCTCGACCGTCGTCCATCACGACCACGTGACGCACGGTCCTGAAGGTCTTCATCAGCGGCCACAGCATCGCCACCAGGGAACGATCGACGAAGATCACCTCGTCCTCGGCATGGTTCACGATGTATGTGAGCTGCTCGGGAAAGAGACGCAGGTTCAAGGTGTGCAGGATTCGACCACTGCAAGGCGCCGCGAAGTAGAGCTCCAGGTGACGCCCGGAGTTCCAGGCAAAGGTCGCGACCCGCCCCTCGGCACTGATGCCCAGCTGGTCCAGCACCCCGCCCAGGCGTCGGGTGCGCTGCGCCCATGCGCCATAGGTCATGCGCTCCCGCGTGCCGACACCGGTTGCGCTCACCACCTCCTTGGCGGCGAAGAGCCGCTCGGCGCGTTGGAAGAAGTGCGGCAACGTGAGCGGCACATCCTGCATCAGACCTTTCATGGAAGCCTCCTCGAATCTCAGCCCTTCGAACGACCTGACCCTATCGGCCGAGCCACGGCCGCGCCCTCCATCCCATGGGTCGGGCCAACGTGACCCCGGAGCGCCTAACCTGAGACGGTGGAGGACCAAGCACGGCGCCGACGGCGGCTCATCATGTTGCTGGTTCCCATCGGCCTGTTGATCATCGGGGCCCAGATCGGTCAGGCGTTCGTCGCCAAGCTGGCCGTGGAACACCCACTGCTGTTGATCGCCCTCGACCCGCGCAACCGCCACATGATCCTCGCCTCCGGCCGACTCGACTCGTGGTCGTTCTATGTGGCGGGCACCGGGCGTCTGCTCCTGTCGGATCCGCTCTTCTACCTACTCGGCTACTGGTACGGCGATACGGCGATCAACTGGATGAACCGCCGGGGTGGCAGCATCGGTCAAGCCCTGAAACAGGCGGAATGGGCGTTCTCCAAGGCCATGTACCCCATGTTGTTCGTCCTGCCGAACAACTACATCTGTCTGTTCGCCGGAGCCCAGCGCATGTCGCCGGCGACCTTCCTCACCATCAACATCACCGGCACCATCGCTCGCCTCGTGCTCATTCGCTGGGTTGGCTACCTCTTCGAGGAGCCCCTCAAGGATGTGCTCGGCTTCTTCAAGGAGTACCAGCTCCAGCTCACGATCGCCGGTGTCGCCGCCATCGTCCTGCAGCTCCTGTATGACCACCTCCGAGGCACCGGCGAGATCGAGGCGCTCACCGAGCTGGAACACGAGCTGGAACACGAGCTCGACGAGGCCGGCGGGGAAGGGCCCGCCGAGGGATCGCCGACGCCCTAATCCCGGAGGCCCAGAAGCGTATCGAGGCCAACGGTCAGCCCGGGGCGATCGGCAACCGCCTTGGTCGCAAGGAGGACCCCGGGCATGAAGGAGCTGCGGTCGTAGGAATCATGGCGAATGCTGAGCGACTGGCCGGTGGTGCCGAGCAGGACCTCCTGATGGGCGACCAGGCCGCGTAGGCGAACCGAGTGAACCGGGATGCCTGCAGGGCCCTTCGCCCCTCGGGCGCCCGGGAGGACCAGGTCGGTCGTGGGGTCCGGTATCCAGTCGGATGATGCCTCGGCCATGCGGGCGAGCGTCATCAGCGCCGTGCCGGACGGCGCATCGCGCTTCTCCTCGTGATGGAGCTCGATGATCTCGGCCGTCTCGAAGTAAGGGGCCGCCATCTCGGCAAAGCGCATCATCAGCACGGCCCCGATCGCGAAGTTGGGCGCGACCACGCAGTTGCTCGTGAGGAAAATCCTGCGAACCCGATCGAGATCCCCGTCGCTCAGCCCGGTCGTACCCACGACGGCGTGCACGCTGTTCGCTGCGCACCAGGTCAGATTCTCCCGGGCTGCGTGCGCCTCGGTGAAATCGATCGCCACCTGGGCGCCGGCATCACCGAGCGCATCGGCCGTCGAGGAGATGCTCAGGTCGAGGTCGATGCCCGTCACCTGACGCAGGTCAAGGCCGGCGTGATGCAGATCGACCGCTGCGACGAGCTCCAGCTCCGGGTCCTCGACGACCGCCTGGCACACCGTGCGGCCCATGCGTCCCGCCGCCCCGAACACCCCTACTCGAATGGTCATAACCGCATTCTTGTGGAACGACCCCCGACGCGACGACTTTTGGGTCCTCGACCATCGGCGCGTCGTCCATCCTCGCGTCGTCCATCCGTCGCTCGACTGGTCCGTGGCTCGACTGGTCCGGCATGCCTACTCGGTGATTCGGTCACTCGACCGCGGGGGCGAGCCACCCCTCCACCTCGCGCCGACCCAACGGACTCACCACGGCGAGCGACTGCCGGCCCGTTCCGAGCACTCGGTCGATCACCCGACTCACATCGGCAGCGGTGACCCGCTCAAAGCGGGACACGAGCTCATCGGTCTCCAGCACCTCATCGCCTTCGAGGCACGATTGACCGATGCGCGCCATACAACTGCCGGGGTCCTCGAGACCGAGCAGGGTCGCCCCTTCGAGGTAGCCCTTCGCAACGGCCAGCTCGTCATCGTCAATGCCACCGTGGGAGCAGCGTTCGAGCTCGGCGCTGATGAGGCTGTGCACCTCACCGGCGCGACCGGGAGAGGTGCCGGCATAGATCACCAACGCTCCGCAGTCCGCATAAGCGGCGGTCGAGGAATAGACCGAGTAGGCCAGTCCACGTTCCTCCCGGATGACCTGGAACAAGCGACTCGACATGCCGCCACCGAGTGCCTGATTCAACACCGCCAGAGCAAAGCGGTCATCATCGCCGCCGGCAAACCCCGGCAGGGCGATGGCAAGATGAGCCTGTTCGGTCTTTCGCCGCACCACACCAACCCGCCTTGGGGCAGCGATCGGCGCCTCACGAAGAGGAACCGCTCCCCCGCCTCGCCTGCCCGCTGCGACCAGCCCTCGCTCCACGGCCTCGACCACCGCCTCGTGCTCCAGTGCGCCTGCCGCGGCAACCACGACGTTGATGGGCTGGTACCACTGCTCATGGAATGCAGCGATGTCCTGCGGGGTGAGCGCCGCGATGGTTTCCGGTGTTCCCAACACCTCCTGGCCGAGCGGATGGCCGGGAAAGAGCGTCTCTGCCAACACCGACATCACCTGATCGTCGGGAGTGTCGAGCTCGACCAGGATCTCCTCCAGAATGACCTGGCGCTCGGCATCCACCTCGTGGGGGCGAAATGCCGGCTCCCAGATCACCTCGGCCAACAGGTCGAGACCGAAGCCGACGGCCTGTGCAGGCAGGCGCAGGTAGTAGGCCGTGTGTTCCTGGGTGGTGAAGGCATTCATCTCGCCGCCGAGAGCGTCGACGGCCCGGGCAATCGCCGCCGCACCCCTTTTCTCACCACCCTTGAACAGCAGGTGCTCGAGAAAATGCGACGAACCCGCAACAGCTGCGGGTTCGTCGCGACGTCCAACCCCGACCCAGTAGCCAAGGGCCACCGAGCGGGCGTGGGCGATGCTCTCGGTGATCACCCGGATGCCGCTGGGCAACCGGGTGGTGCGAATGGTCAGTTGCGGCGTCGGGCGCCACGACCGCCGCCCGATGCTCGACCACCGCCGGCAGCCGGCCCCAGATCGCCGAACTCGTCCCGCAGCTCGGCGTCAAAGGCATCCTCGAACGAAGCCGTCGCAACCGGCTCGCTCGGCTTGGCGTCGGCGCTCGCTCCGGCGTCCGAGGTTGGCGCCGGGGCGCGATCCGGGGCGCGATCCGGAGCACGATCCCGGGCACGTTCAGCCACAGGTGCAGCGACATCGGCGGCCGGCTCGTCGCTCGCAGGCGACAGCGACACCTTCCCCTGCGGATCGACATCGTCGACTCGCACCTCGATGCTGTCACCGAGGTTGAGCACGTCCTCGACTCGATCGATGCGCTTGCCGCTCCCGAGCTTCGAGATGTGGACCAGCCCGTCCCGACCGGGAAGGATGTTCACGAAGGCACCGAACTTGGTGATGTTGACCACCTTGCCCATGTAGACCGCTCCGACCTTGGCCGTGGGCGGGTCGAGGATCAGCTCGATCCGACGACGAGCCTCGGAAACCGCCCCGCCATCCTTGGAGCCGATGGTGACCGTTCCCACGGTCCCGTCGTCGTCGACGGCGATGTCGGCGCCGGTCTCCTGCTGGAGAGTGTTGATGACCTTGCCCTTGGGCCCGATGACCTCACCGATCTTGTCGATCGGGATCTCGAAGCTGACGATCTTCGGCGCATGCTCGCCAACCTCGTCCCTTGGGTCGGCGATCGTGGTATCCATGATCTCCAGAATCGCCAGACGAGCCTCCTTGGCCTGCTGGAGAGCGGAAGCCAACACGTCGGCCGGAAGACCCTCGATCTTGGTGTCGAGTTGCAGGGCGGTGACGAAATCAGCGGTTCCGGCCACCTTGAAGTCCATGTCGCCGTAGGCGTCCTCGGCACCAAGGATGTCGGTGAGAGCGGTGTAGACGCCCTCGGCGTACACGAGACCCATGGCGATACCGGCAACCGGGGCCTTGATGGGAACGCCCGCATCCATGAGGGAAAGGCTGCTTGCACACACCGAGGCCATCGAGGTTGAGCCATTCGAGGCCAAGACCTCGGACACGAGTCGGAGCGTATACGGGAATTCTGCCTTGGAGGGGACCACGGGCAACAGCGCGCGCTCGGCCAACAGGCCATGGCCGATCTCCCGGCGCTTGGGACTTCCCACCCGGCCGGTCTCGCCGTTGGCGGAGGGTGGCATGTTGTAGTGGTGCATGTAGCGCTTACGGTCGTCGGTGCCGATGGTGTCCAGCATTTGATCCATGCGGGGCATACCCAGGGTGCAGACATTGAGCACCTGGGTCTCGCCTCGCTGGAAGAGGCCCGAACCGTGCGCAGTGCCGATGAGGCCCACCTCCGCAGTGATCGGGCGCAGGTCGCCGGCCTTACGGCCGTCGATGCGAAGGCCCTCCTCGACGATGCGCTTGCGAACCACCTTCTTGGTGACCGAACGCACGGCGGCCTTGATCTCGCTCTCACGTCCTGCGAACCTCTCGCTGAGATCGGCGACCGCGGTCGAGGCGATCTGATCGACGGCTGCGTTGCGCTCGGTCTTGTCGACCATCGCCATGGCGACCGACAACGTCGGGCCCGTCATCGCCTCGACCTCGGCATAAACGTCGGCGGCGTAGTCGAGCTGGGGAACGAAGCTCAGCGCCGGCCGGACGCCGGCCTTGTCGACCAGTTGGCGTTGCAGCTCGATCGACTCGCGAATCCATGTCTTGGCGGCCTCGAGACCATCGGCGATGACCTCTTCGGTCACCTTGGGGGCGCCGTCCTCGTAGTACTCCCAGGCGCGCTCGGTGCCACCGGCCTCGACCATCATGATCGCGACGTCGCCGTCGATCTCACGACCGGCAACCACCAACTCGAAGGTGGACTCGTCGCCCTCCTGGTACGTGGGATGGGGAATCCACGTGCCCTCGATGCTCCGAGCCAGACGCACGGCGCCGATGGGCCCCTGGAACGGGATGCCCGACAGCATCAGCGCCGCCGAAGCGCCGTTGATGGCCAGAACATCGTGGGGGTTCTCCAGATCGGCTCCCAGGATGGTGGCGACGACTTGGGTCTCGTTGCGAAAACCCTCGGCGAAGCTGGGACGAAGTGGTCGGTCGATCAACCGACACGTCAGGATGGCGTTGTCGGTGGGACGACCCTCACGGCGGAAGAACGAGCCCGGGATCTTACCCGCTGCATACATGCGCTCTTCGACGTCGACCGTGAGGGGGAAGAAATCCATTCCCTCACGAACCGACTTGGCAGCATTGGCCGTGACCAACGCTGCGGTGTTGCCAATCGTGGCGACAACGGCGCCTTGTGATTGCTGGGCAAGTTTGCCCGTCTCGAATGACAGGCTCTTCTCGGTCCCGGAAATAGGACATGAGACGGCAATGGGCTCAGCCATGCTCGCTCCTTTCGGTTGAGCGGCGGCCGGCCAGTTCCCAGTCGATGAACTCCCGGAACTCCGGGACCACTTCGACTGGCAGCTGACCCCAAGACCGCCGCATGGTTGGCGCGTCTTGTGCAAGACGCGCAACCGGGCAGCATGCTGCTGCCCGGT
>JACOTK010000200.1 GCA_016178435.1 Actinomycetota bacterium | reverse complement strand
GAAATACGATGTCATGTCCGGAGGATCGAGTGTGAAACCCTTTCCCCCGTATTGCGTGTCGCCGGCGGTGATGCAGGGAGTGCCCGACAGCACGGCCTCCATGCCGGCGGTCGAGGTGTACACCAGCGCGACGTCTGCCCCCTGCATCAAGGGGTACGAGGACGTCGGATCGTCCGGGGGCAGCACCACGACGTTGGCGGGCAGCGAGGTGATCGCTCGGGTCAGGACATCGACAACCGGCTCACGGGATCGGGCGCCGGGAGTCCGCACCTCTGCAGGGTGGGCCCGGACGATCAGACGATGCTGCGGATGTCGCTCGAACCAACGGACGGTCTCCACCAACCACTCTCGCGGGTTCACGAAGCAACGGTCCCGATCCTGCACCGCCGTGTCCCACGTCACGTTGGTGAAGAGAACCGAGAACCCGGGCTCCGGCTCATCGAAACGTGGCGCAGGCCAGAAGTCACTGATCGACTGTGCACCGGTCTGACGATCGGCAAGATAGGCATCGAGCTCACGGTCCTCGGTCGGGGTCAACGGCCGCCCCCGCTCCTGCTCCCAAAGGGCCGTCGTCTCATAGCGGCTGGCGCTCACGCCGCGATGGAAGAAGACCGTGTCCTTGATGTACCCACGTTCATAGGTAACGACATCGATCCCCGCTCGTTCGCAGAGCTCTCTCGCCACCTGCTCGAAAAGGAACAAGCCGTTGAGCATGACCACCGTGTCGGGAGATTCCCGACTGATCGCCACCTGGATTTCATCGCTGATGGCTGCCGCGCTGCGAAGGAAGCGGCGGTAGGTGACGCGACCCAACGGGTCGGACTCCAAATCGGTGTTGCACAGATACCAACCCACCGGAACCTGCACGAGCCTGCCCAACGGCAGACCCTGCCACGTGGCGTTTCGCAGATCGTGGAGGTCCATCTCATCGAGCTCGGGCCACGGCTGATCGGCATGCTCCGATCCGCGCAAGGTTGCCCAACGGTGCCCGTGGGCATCCAGCGATCGATGGACGTAGGAGGTGCAGCCACGACACGGCATCGGGGGTCCCTCGTACACATGGACCCGGTCGCAGATCGGACGATCCCCACCACAGGTCAGGTACGAGACCCTCGCGCCTCGCTCCGCCAGGGCCCGACCAACCATGGCCTCCCACTGGACGTGAGCCGCCCACGAACGAGGAGTGAGGAACAACACCCTGGGCCCGGCACCGGGCGGCACGGGCCCAAGCGCCCGAGCCGCCCGGTGTTCGGGCGCCTGGCCGACCTCACGCTCGAGCGCGTCCAGGCCCTTGCGGAACGAAACAGATGGCCTCATCGATGTCCCCCGGGCCGGTTGTCAAAGGGCCGTCCGAACACGACGCGCGTCACACCCGCCCAGAAGCCCACGCCGTAGGACCAATGACAAAGCATCAGGACTTGAAATGCTGCGCGGCCCCGGACTCCCGGACCACGAGCGAGACGGCGAGCGACGAAAGCGCATGCGGCAGCGTGAACGGCCGGTATCGCAACACGTTGGCGACCTCGTCCGAGAAGCAATGCCATTGCGCCGGCGGCAACCATGGCCGCCGGGACCAAAGGTCGCCAGGAGGGCAACAGGCGATGCTTCGCCAGCGTCGACGCCTTACCAACGCCGTAGTTGAAATACTGACGACGGAGGGCTCTGGGGGTGTCCCGAGGGAAGTACCAAGCCTTGATCGACGGATCAAGAACGATCGTCCCTCCTGCCTGCTTGAGGCGAAGGTTCAGTTCGTGATCCTCGGCCGCCCATTGCAGGTTGTCCTCGTCATAGCCACCAAGACGTTCGAGGGTCTCACGTCGCCAACAGCCGAGCCAGACCGTGTCGACCTCCTCGCGCTCGACAGCGTAGTGAAACCTCCCCGGACCCACACCGAACGGTGACGATGTCACCGCGGCAACGGCATGTCCGAAGACCGTCGTGCCCACGGGACGCATGCGGCCCCCGACGTTGTCAGCCCCGGTCTCCTCCAGCACTTCGACACATCGTTGGACGTAGTCACTCTCGTAGATGGCGTGGGCATCAGCTCGAACGACGATGTCCCCCTTCGCTTCCGCGATCCCTATGTTCAAGGCCGCTGCAGCAGTAACACGGGGGTTGTCGACCAGACGAACAGGAGAAGGCTCATCGGCAATGATCCCACGCGTGCCGTCGGTCGAGCCGCCGTCAACCACCAGGATCTCCAGGATCAAGCCGCCATCCTGGGTCAGCAGGGAGTCAAGGCAGTCCCGAATGAACGCTCGCTCATTGAATGTCGGCAGAATGATCGAAACGGTCCTCTGTTTCATCGTCCCACCCCGTGCAGAACGATACGCAATGTACGGCCGATGATCCGCAGATCCAACCACAGAGCCTGATGTCGCAGGTAATAGAACTCATATTGGAGCTTCTGCAGAGCATCGCTCTCGGACCCGGCATAGCCGTACTTGACTTGGGCCCAACCGGTCAGACCGGGTCGCACGAGATGACGCAATTGGTAGAACGGCAATCGGGCTGCGAGCTCATCGACGTATTGAGGCTGTTCCGGCCGTGGGCCGACCACTGAGATGTGCCCTAGTAGGATGTTCACGACTTGAGGCAGCTCATCAAGATGGGAACGTCGCAACAGCCGTCCGAAAGAGGTGACCCGGGGGTCGTCCTCGCTTGTCCAACGATCGACCGATGCACCCTCGTGAGGTCGCATCGTACGGAACTTCAAGATCGAGAATATGGTGCCGGCCTGTCCGACGCGAGGTTGGGCGTAGAACAGTGGCCCTCGATTTGCCAACAGATCTCCCAACGCCACAACCGGTATGAGGACCAGCAACACCAGCACACCAAGGAACGCAAGCACCACATCAACCACGCGCTTGCCTCTCGCGTACCGCTCCCGCTGCAGGCCTCCGATATCGAAGAACAACGAGGAGCGTTCGAGCTCACCGAGTGGGAGCTTTCCCAGCCACTCCTCGTAGAACAGCGAGAGCGTGCGAACACGTCGTCCCTCTTCATGAAGATAGGCAGCCTGCGCCACGACTTCCTCGTCGGCCCCCGCCACGCGATCCAGCACCAACACCGAAGCGTCAAGGGCTCGAACCCGGTCCATCAGGGGCGTCGGCTTGCCTGCCGTGGGAATGGCCTCGTCAACCAGGAGAGTACCCACCAAGAGAGCCGGCTTCTCGGTATCGCGCTCCAACTCTGCCTGCAGTAGGCCGGCCTCGACCGAAGAGGGCGCCGATACCAGAAGGACTCGATCGCGGTCCTCGGCCCTGGATCGCCCACGGGCGGCCAACAACGCAGTCACCGTATAGACGGGGACCAACAGGACAACGGTCCCGAAAACGACGAATCGTGGCAACAACTCGTCACCCGTGACCAGTTGCACCATCGAGATGCCCAGCGCTGCAGAGAGCGTCGCCACACCCGCCGTGCCCAGCGCTGCACGCAAGGTGCGCGGCAGGTCCGGCAGCCCGACCGCGTAGGCCGAGACCAGCAACAGGATGCCGTAGGCCAACGACCAGGTGAATCGAGCCGATCCGGTCAGGTCATAACCATGACGAACGGCGTGGAATCGTCCGAGGCCGGCCACGACGACCACCGTGCCGGAGATCAAGAGCAAACGGGCTAGACGTACCACGCTGAACTCGGCTTTCGGACAGGGCGGGATTGCAGTTCACAGCCCTCGCGACCGGACAAATTGAGCCTACCTCCACCCCGAGGTACTCCCGGCGGACCCCAAGGGGACAATCGTGGTCCGGATCTCCAAATAGTGATCCGTCCGGAGATGCACCTCGTCCCTGTACCCTTTGTTGCTGTGTTTACGAGATCGCCGTTTCTCATCGCCGAGATCGGATGCAATCACGGTGGCGACTTGGGCGTGGCCAAGAAGATGGTTGGTGTAGCGGCCCAGTTCTGTGAAGTTGCCGCCGTGAAGTTTCAGAAGCGCGAGTCAAGCGTGCTGCTGAGCGAAGAGGAGTACAACGCCCCTCATCCGAATCCCGGAAACAGCTTCGGCTCGACCTACGGCGAGCATCGAGAGTTCCTCGAGTTCGATGTCGACCAACACCGCGAGCTCAAGATCGCGGCCGAGGCGGCGGGCGTCGTCTACAGCACGAGCGTCTGGGACGTCCCGAGCGCCGAGGTGATGATCCAGCTCGAGCCCGCCTTCCTCAAGGTGCCCTCGGCATCGAACCTCAACAACGACCTCCTCAAGGTCCTCGCCCTCGAGTACGAGGGCGACATCCATGTCTCCCTCGGCATGACCACCCGAGCCGAGGAGGAGCATCTGATCGAGTCGCTCGCCGGCTGGGGTGCGGCCCATCGCCTGGTGGTCTACGCCTGCACGTCGGGGTACCCGGTTCCCTTCGAGGACCTTTGTCTGCGCGAGATCGAACGTCTGGTCGACTCCTACGGCAACTTGGTGAAGGGCATCGGGCTCTCCGGACACCACTTGGGCATCGCGGCCGATGTCGCTGCCTTGGCCCTCGGCGCCACCTACTTCGAACGCCACTTCACGCTTGACCGCACAAGCAAGGGAACCGATCACGCTGCATCGCTGGAACCGGATGGCCTTCGCAAGTTGAACCGCGACCTCAGGGCGGTCTCGAAGGCCCTGACCTTCAAGAGCAGCGAGATCCTCACCATCGAAGAGGCGCAACGGGCAAAGCTGAAATGGGAGCCTCGCTGAACACCGTTGCCACTGCCTTCATCCCGGTTCGAGCAGGCAGCAAGGGCATTGCCGGGAAGAACCTCCTGCCCATCGCCGGACGGCCGTTGGTCGACTGGGTGATCGGTGCCGCAATGGGCTCCGATGCCATAGAACGTGTCGTGGTCAGCACCGACGACCCCGCTCTTGCCGACCACGTGGTTCGCAATTGGCCGGGGGTCATGGTCTTCGAGCGCTCCGCCGAGACCGCTACCGACACCGCGTCAACCGAAAGTGCCATGAGCGAATACCTCCGGGCCGACACCTCTGCCGACCCCATCGCGTTGTTGCAGGCCACGAGCCCACTCACCACGAGTGACGATGTCACGGCAACGGTCGGGCTCCTGGCACAGGGGTTTGACAGTGCGATCACCGTGGTGCGCCAACTCCGGTTCCAATGGGTCCACGACGCCGAGCTCGGGGCCCTGCCGGTGGGGTTCGATCCGGCGCGGCGGCCCCGGCGCCAGGACCATGACGGCTTCCTGGTCGAGAACGGGGCGATCTATGTCACGTCGCGGGCGGGATTCATGGACAGCGGATGTCGAGTCAACGGACGCGTCGGGCTTCACGAGATGGCCGAGGAGACCTATTTCGAGCTGGATGAGGTTTCCGATGCGGTCGTGATCGACCACTTGTTGCGATCCCGGACGGGCACCTTGTCGACGCCGCCGTCGCTTCGAGACCGCACCGCGGGTATTCGCCTCGTGATCAGCGACGTCGACGGGTGTCTGACGGACAATGGCATGTACTACGGCAGTTCAGGCGAGGAAACCAAGCGATTCAGCGCACGCGACGGCAAAGGCTTCGAGTTGTTGCGGAATCACGGCATCATGACCATGCTGCTGACCTCGGAAATCGGCCCCGCAATCGAGCGCAGGGCCGAGAAGCTCCAGGTGGATCATCTGGTGATGGCATCGTGCGACAAGGTCGCCGACGCCGACCGGGTACGGCGTCGGCATGGCCTTGAGTGGAACCAGGTTGCCTTCCTGGGCGACGACATCCAGGATGCAGAATTGCTGGGCCTCGTCGGCATATCGGCCTGCCCCACCGATGCCACATCGGTGGCCTTGTCCCGGGCGATCTACCACTGCAGCAACAAGGGTGGCCACGGTGCGTTCCGGGAGCTGGCCGACCTCATCGTCGCCGGACGCAACGATTGTTCGGCCCGACCCTGATCGGAAGTCCGAACACGACAAACCGGGAGGCCTGCCTGCCTCGTTACTCGAGGTCGGGCCGGACCGGTTCCTCCATGCGAAGCTGAAGTCGGTTCACCGCCTCGGTCAACGCCTGAACCTGTTCGGTCATGGCATCGACAAAGCGGCTCTGATCCAGTGCGAGCCCGTCGATCCGATTGGAGAGCGCCATGACGTCCGCATCAACTCGTGCGGAAAGCTCGTTGGTGATCACCTGAAGCTCCCTCTTGCCCGACACGTAGGCCCCGAGCTTGCCGACGAGGCTCGAACCGCCCCGAGCCAAGCGCTTTGCGGACCCTCTGCCGACGCCATCG
>JACOTK010000199.1 GCA_016178435.1 Actinomycetota bacterium | reverse complement strand
GTCATGGCCGTCGTCATGGCCGTCCTTCCCGTCGAGCTCTCCTTCAGTCGGTCAGCCCTGGCGGTCATCTCCGGTCCGGTGTTCGGCGCCGCAGCGGTGGGTTGGTTTGCGCCCTGGGACCGCTGGCCGCGGTGGACCAGCTTGACGCTTGCCATCTTTGCGTGCGTGGTGATCACGGGAGGGGCTGTTCTCCTGGACATCAACCCCTCCATCGGCTTTCCGTTCTACGTGCTCGTGTGCGTATGGGTGGGTGTGGGCCATTCCGTGCACACGGCGTCGGCCCTGCTCCCATTCATTGGCCTGTCGTTGTTCGCGACCCACATGCTGGGAAGCGGTCTTGACTCGAGTCAGGTCACGGTTGGCGTGTTCATGGTGGTCATCGGGGTTGTGGTGGCTGAGACCCTTGCTCGCATCATGGCAAATGTCGACCGTGAGCAACGACGTGAGGCCAGTCGACTGAGAGAGTTGGAAGTGGTCATCGATGCCATCGAGGACATGGCGTCACAGGTGAGTCCCGACGGGGTGGGCTCACATGTGGCGTGGTTCTCCGGCGAGCTGATGGGAGGACTCGGGTCGTTGGTGCTCCTGCTCGACCTGGAGCTGGAGGTGACCGGTTGTTACGCGTGGGGCCTGCCTGCCGTCAACGGAGAGAAGACCCGAAAGGTGCCGCCGGAGATCTGGCAGTCGATTCGCGACGGCGAGGTTGTCGTGACCTCTCCCGCCGACGCGGGCTACTGGGTCGATGTCGACGGTGCACGAAGCGTGCTCTGGGCGCCGGTGCGTGGCGTTGAGCAACCCTTCGGGGTTGTGGCGATCGCGCTGGCCGACGTGCCGGAGCAGGTGAGGCCGTTCAGGCGGGCGGTCGGACGAGTGCTGGGTGCGCAAGGAGGCCTTGCCTTCGAGCGTGTGCGCTCCAAGCTGTCGCTGCTGGACCAGTCGTTGCGAGATGAGCTGACCGGCGTGGGCAACCGTCGCCACGCCATGGCGCTGTTGGCCGGGCTGAGTCCCGGGGACGGCGTGATGATGATCGACCTTGATCACTTCAAACAGGTGAATGACTCCTTCGGTCACGAGACGGGTGACGCGCTGTTGCGGGAGCTGGGCGGCTACCTGAGCGCATCGCTCCGGGACCGGGACGCGGTTGCCCGCTTTGGGGGCGATGAGTTCGTTGCCCTCCTCCGGGGTGTCGGCGACAAGGTCGATGAGGTCGTGGTGCGCCTTCTCGACGGGTGGAGGGCGCTGAATCCGGCCACCTCCCTCAGCATCGGTCTTGCCCTGCACGAAGCCGGGGTGTCACCTCATGTGACGCTGCAACGAGCGGACGAAGCGTTGTACGAGGCAAAGGGCCGCGGTCGTGAACAGGGCGTCGTCTTTCCCGGGCGAGGGGTGAGTCTGCGATTGGCCGAGTCCGCATGAGCCGGACCATCACGAAGAAGTTCGCGGGCCGATTGGCCGGGTTCCTGTACCTGTCGACGACGCTGATGATCCTGGTCATCCTGGTCGGACCCCTCGAGCTTGACCTGGATACCTCGCGCCTGGCGCTGGTTCTTGCATCGACGCTCGCTGCCGGCCTCTTCGGCGTGTTCGCTCCTTGGGATCGTTGGCACACGTCGGCGAGCCTGGGTTTGGCCATCTACGCACTCCTGCTCCTGGCCTTCAGCCCGGGAATCATCAAGCTTGATCCGGTCGTGGGGTTTTCCTTCTACGTCGTCGTCTACGTCTGGATCGGCGTGAGCTACCCCAGATACACATCGCTGCTGTTCACCCCTTTGATGGTCGGTTCGATGATCGCGGCCGTCGAGCTCTACGGCGGGGTCTTCGATGCGAATCGGATGATGATCGCCATCACGACCCTTGGGGTTGGGGTGTTTGTGGGCGAGGGGTTGTCGCTCACCTTCGGCATGTTGGTCCGATCGGAGGAGATCGAACATGGTCGGCTCGAGACGATCGGCATGATCGTCGATGCCGCCGAGGACCTGGCTTCGCAGGTCAGCCTCAAGGGGGTTGGCTCTTATGTGGCCTGGTATGCCGGGGAGCTGGTACACGGTGTGGGGTCGAGGGTCGTGCTCGTCGACGTGGAGCTCGAGGAGACGGCCCGGTACGACTGGGGTGTGCTCGACGCCGCCGACGACGGCAACTGGCAATTGCCTGCCGCCATCTGGGAGCGCCTGCGCGTCGACGGATCGGTCGTCTCCACGGCCGGGGAAGTCCCCTGGTGGGCCGACGTTGACGAGGTGAAGAGTGTGCTGTGGGTGCCCATTCGAGGTTCCGGTGAGTCGTTCGGCGCCGTCGCCATCGCCTTGAGGGAGGAGCCGGAGGCGTTGGGGCATTCGGTGTCGGCAACTGCTCGAGGGATCGCGACCCAGGGAGGGCTGGCCCTCGAACGTGTCCAGGCAAGACTGTCCCTTGTCGACCAGTCGATGCGTGATGAGCTCACGGGGGTGGGTAACCGCCGTCATGCGATGGGACTGCTGAGCCGGATCGTCTCCAACGACGCGATCGTCGTGCTGGACCTCGACCACTTCAAGCAGGTGAACGATACGTTCGGTCATGAGCGGGGCGACGAGTTGCTCCAGGAGCTTGCCGGGTATCTGTCCAGGGCCCTGCGTGATGCCGACGCCGTCGCCCGCTACGGCGGTGACGAGTTTCTCCTGCTGCTGTGGGGAGCGGGCGAAAAGGCAGGCGACATCGGCCAACGCCTGGTCGACGGTTGGCGTGCACGGAGACCCGTGACGTCGCTGAGCGTCGGCATCGCTGTTCACGATTCGGGCGTGAGCGCCCACACCACGTTCCTCCGTGCCGACGGAGCGCTCTACGAAGCCAAGAGCCGTGGTCGGGACCAGAGCGTGGTGCTCATGCCGGGCGACATGCTCCCAACGCTGGGCTTCGGCCAGCGGCGCGTCTCAGAGTTGGAGTCGCTCCACCAACTCGGTCGCTGAGCACACCACGTCGACGCCGTCCCGCGTCACGAGCCACCGTCGGTTGCGTGCATGCAGCTCATTCGAGGGGTTGTAGCGATTCAACAGCACGACGCAGCGCCGGGATCCGAGAGCCGAGAGTGCCAGTCGCACCGCATTGATGGTTCCCAGGCCGGCGTCGGCCACCAGGACCACCAGGTCGGGTTGGAGCGCCCGGGCGACATCGGTGGCATCGCCGTCATCGGCCTGGGGCGAGCACACCCCGCCCGCGGTCTCGACCAGGCCGACGGCGACCTGTCCCGGCCAGATCAGTTCCCGGACGAGCTCGCTGACGGTGAAGGTCGGGCGCCCCAGGAGGTCGGCCGCCATCGGGGGCGCCATGGGGGTCTCATACCACCGGTGGGGCGGGCACACGGTCTCAGGCGCCTCGCCTCCGGCCTCGCCGAGTGCCTCTGCGTCGGTGGGTGCTTCGCCGGGTGCGAACGATTGGGCCAACTTGCGTGCGGATACCTTTGTCCCCCTGGCGCGCAGGAGGCGCATGGTCTCCGCGGCCACCCACGTCTTGCCCACCTCGGTTCCGGTTCCGCAGACCAGCACCAACAGATCGGGTCGTCGGACGTCGTCAGCGGTCATGCCGGCGCTCCTCGTCGTCCAGCGTCGCAAGCGCGGCAATGAGGGCGTCGATCTCGTGATCCCGATGCGAGGCACTCAGCGCGATGCGCAGGCGCGATGCCCCCGTCGGGACGGTTGGGGGCCGGATTGCAGGCACCCACAATCCGGCATCGAGCAGACGATCCGAGGCAGCGAGGGCGTCATGCTCGGAACCGAGGATGACGGGAATGATCGGGGAGGGGTGTCGCGGCCTGACGCGCCGGACATGGTGTCGCAGACGTTCTCGCAGCCTGTCGCCTTCTGCCGAGGTGACGATGCCGAGCGCTGCGAGCGCAGCAGCGGTGTCGGCCGGGGTCGAGGCGGTGGTGAAGATGAACGATCTGGCCCGGTTCACAAGGAGGTCGATCCACGACTGGGGTCCCGCGATGAAACCCCCGAGGGAGCCGAGGGTCTTGGACAACGTGCCCATGCGGAGCAAGGGCACGTCGTTTCGCTCTTCCGCCGTCGGGGTTGGTTCGAGAACACCGTGAGCCTCATCCACGATCAACAGCGATCCGTGACGTGCCGAGCAGTCAACCAGGTCACCGATTGGCGCGATGTCGCCGTCCATCGAGAAGACCGAGTCGGAGATCACGATCGTCCGTGCGCTCCCTTCCCGTCGGCCGGCCACGAGCAGAGCCTCGAGGTGCTCCAGGTCACGATGTCGGTAGATCCTGACGTCGGCGCCGGACAGGCGACAGCCGTCGATGATCGACGCATGATTGAGCTCATCCGAGAAGATGCGCACTCCGGGCCCACCGAAGGTCGTCAGCACACCCAGGTTGGCCGCGTAACCCGTGGGGAAGAGGACCGCAGCCTCGCATCGTTTCCATGCCGCGAGCGCTGATTCCAGCTCCCGGTGGATCGGACGGGTCCCGACGACGAGCCGTGAGGCTCCGGCCCCTGTTCCCCAGCGGTCGAGAGCTGCGTGGGCCGCTCCGATCACCACCGGGTGATGGCTCAGTCCCAGGTAGTCGTTCGAGGCGAAGGAAACGACCGATCTGGCCCTGTCGTGGTTGTCGAGCAACACGCCGCTCGGTCCCAGCGCGTCGAAGACCTTCGTGGAACGCCACCGACCTTCGTTGGCAATCGACGAGCACTGTTCGCCGACCCATGCGGTCCAGTCCGACCGGCTCGGTCGATTCACCCGGCGCGGACCTCGTCGATCGACGCTACGAGCACCGCGACGATACGGTCGACCTCCTCGGAGGTGACGGTGAGCGGAGGAACGATGGTCACCACCTCACCAAGAGGGCGAAGCAGCACGCCGCGTCGCACCGCAGCTGCGCAGACCGAGCGTCCCCACGTCGCGCCGGTCGGCGGAGCGAGCTGGACGCCGGCCATCAGGCCGCACTGTCGGATGGCCGATACGCCGGACAACGTTTGCACGCGTCCCGACAACTCGGATCGGAGTTGCGCACTGCGGAGCGCGACGTTGTCGAGAACGCCCTTTTCCTCGAACAGGGCAAGGTGACGGAGCGCGACGGCCGCTGCGAGAGCGTTCCCACCGTAGGAGTGACCGTGGTAGAAGGTCTTCTCACTGAGATCCGGGCCGAGGAACGAGGCGAAGACGTGCCCGGCTGCCACCGTGGCGGACATCGGCAGATAGCCGGCGGTGATGCCCTTGCCCAGGCAGAGCAGATCCGGCCGCAGCCCGCACTGCTCGGACGCGAACAGCGACCCGGTGCGGCCGAACCCGGTGGCAACCTCATCGCAGATGAGGAGCACCCCGAGGTCTCGACACGCCCTGCCGAGGGTTCGCAGGTCGTCGGGAAGGGCTGTCAGCATGCCCGCCGCGCCCTGCACCAGCGGCTCGATGACGACCGCGGCGAGCTCGTGTGCGTGCGATTCGATGCTACGGATGGCCGTCTCGAGCCACCCCGGGTCGTCGTAGCCGGGAGTTCGCAGTACGGGAAAGCGCAGCGCATCGAACAGATCGGTCCCGAAGCCCCCTGCCCCGAGTGCGAGCGACCCGACCGTGTCACCGTGATAGGCGTTGCCCAGCGCAAGGTACTGTCGGCGCCCTTTCACGCCGAGGTTGACCCAGTGTTGAAAGGCGATCTTCAGCGCCTGCTCGACGGCTGCTGCGCCATCCGCGGCAAAGAGGAAGTGCGGCTGATCGACCGGCACGACGACGGCAAGCGCCTCGGCAAGCTCGATGACCACCCTGTTGCCGTTGCCGAGCATGGTGGTGTGCGCGACACGGTCGAGCTGCTCACGGAGTGCGGCGTCGAGCTCGGGTACCCGATGGCCCATGGTGTTGACCCACAGGGACGAGATGGCGTCGAGGTAGCGGTTGCCGTCGACATCGATGAGCTCATGACCTTCCCCTCGCTCGACGATGACCGGGAAGTTGGTCTCATAGCTCGACATCTGGGTGAATCCGTGCCAGACCACCGCCGCATCTCGGCGGACCCAGGAGGTCGGGGGGTTCATCGGAGTTGCTGCCGCGAGACGATGGCCCCAGATTAGGCCGTCCCGGTGGCGTCCGCCCCTACCAGCGCGTCGGGATCGAGACGATATCCACGGCCGGAGATGGCTCGCAGGGCGTGTCCGAGGGGGCCCAGTCGTCGACGCAGCCGTCCGATCGTGACTTCGAGAATGTGCGGGTCGATGTCGGGGGAACCCCAGACCTGTTCCAGAAGCTTGGGGCGCGAGATGACGACTCCCGGCCGTTCGGCCAGCAGCTTGAAGACCCCGTGTTCACGGGGCGCGAGCTCGATGGCCTGTCCGTCGATGAGGACCACCGACCCCTGCGTCACGATGTTGATGCCACCCAGGGTGAACTGCCGTTGCGAATGTTGCAGGTGGTCGCTCAGGGCCCGGATCAACAGCCCCATGCGGCCCACCGCGGGCTGAATTGGATGCTCGATGCCCTCCTGACGGGCGCGCTGGGCACAGACCGGGCCGACGCATGCGGCGGCGACCTGGCTGTTCAGCGCTTGGCGAAGGTCGTCGGCAAGATCATTTTCCTCGGCGATCAGGAACAGGTTCTGGATGGCCGGTGCGCTCGTGAAGGTCACCGCGTCGAGACGTCGATCACAGGTCGCCTCGATGAGCTTGAGCGCAGGGGCATGGTCGTGCGGCACCTTCCAGCGGTAGATCGGCACCTCCACGACGTCGGCGCCCGTGTCGGCGATCGCGCTCGTCAGGGTCGGGGCATACTCGCCGTACTGCTGCAAAGCCACCCGCCTGCCCTCGAGCGGCTCGTCGAGGAGGATCGCCAGCACCTCGTCGAGCCGTTCTGTTTGGGCCCTGCTCCACACCTCGAGCTCGAACGACTGGATCACGCCGGCAGCCTTGGGCCCTCGCGCCACGATCCTGGCGCCGCGAAGCGCGGCGAGAAGCTCGGTGTCGAGGCCCCACGTCTGTGCGGTCTCCAACCAGGCGCGCATGCCTATTCCCGTCGTGGCCACCACGTAGTCGGGTGGCGCCTGGATGAGTTCGCTGGTGGCCGCCCGAAGTGTGTCGTCACAGTCGAGATATTGCGTCGCGATGCTCGGTCCGTGCAGAACGGCGGCTCCCCGCCGGCGCAGCAGCTCGGCCTGTTCCTCCCAACGCCGATCGGCGGTGATGCCGATCGAGAAGCCTTCGAGTGGTTGCAGCGTGGTCACCGTTCCAGCATGCCGTGCTCCGATGACCACGGTGTTTCCGGTACATGTCCTTTTCCTTCATCTCCCGACGGGTCTTGTTTCGGGAAGGTTTCACAGGCTTCACGGTACGGGTCTCGCGGGTTCGGGAGGACGGAAACCAAGCGTTCACCGAGAGGCAACGGGCGAGGAATGTCCGACTGATT
>JACOTK010000198.1 GCA_016178435.1 Actinomycetota bacterium | reverse complement strand
GTCGGGTTCATGATCCGGGTGTAGATGTTGCCGATCTCGGCGAGCGCGAACAGGTTGGCGGCGTGCTCGGAGTCGCGGAACTGGAACGAGGTCGTCTGGTAGATCGGCACCGCCCGTGCGCCCGTGGAGGAGTCGGGAACCTGGCCCGCGTGGATCTGACGTGTCTCGAAACCCATCCGGTCGCCCATGGGGACTCCTTGTCGTTGTTGTTGATCAGGATCTTCCCACGAGTTCACGTGTCGTCGCTCGGGAACCTTCGTGAGGACGTGCCGGCCCAAGCCCGTCATCGATATGCAGCGTGACCTTCTTCTGATCGAGGAGATGAAACTGGTTATGGTGTCAAATCGGTTCGTTTGTGGTGGTCGCGGGTTGTCGGGCCGAGCCGGATGAGCTCGGCGACATCGGCTGAGCCGATCGGTCGAAACGCTGTGGCATCGACACCGACATTGATCATTCGTCCGTTCTGAGCCCACCGTTCGTGCACATGGCCGTGGAGGAGCCATTCGCCTTTGTCGATCGGTCGATGCCCGATGAACCGGTCATGGTCGTGGCTGTCGCCTCGATAGGGGAAGTGGCACACAAGGACTGTGCTGCCACCGATCTCGACCCTCGCCGGCCCCTGAACGATCTCATCGAATCCGGCCTCGAGGTAGCGCTGGGTCCAACCTTCGGCCCGTCGACCGTGTCCGGCCCAGCATCGGTCGTGGTTGCCGGCGACCAGAATCTTGTGGCCGTGGAGCCAAGAGGCGATCGGCAGCGTCTCGAGAATCTTGCCAAGGGCGAAATCACCGACGACCCACACCGTGTCGTCCTCGGCGACGACCCCGTTCCACCCCTTGACCAGGGCGTTGTTCATGACCTCGACATCGGCAAACGGGCGGCCGCAGTAGCTGATGATGTTGTGATGGCCGAGATGGAGATCGGCGGTGAACCAGTTCGCCATAACCGCAAGGATAGAGACAGGGCCCGGGGCCCGGTCCCTTGTCGATCGGCATATCGAAAGTGAGATGGAAGGAACGCCGGCGACCTGCAAGACCTACACCCTGTCCGGACGCGCCATGCTGGTGATGATGCCCGCCATTCGACATCTACGACCCCCTCGGCCCACGATGCCGGGCATCGGCGCTCTCGGCGCCTGGAGATGGACCGTACGGGGCGATACCGTAGCCGGCCTCGCTGTTGCCGCCTACCTCGTACCCCAGTGCATGGCCTATGCCCGCCTGGCCGGCGTTCCACCGGTCACCGGCCTGTGGGCAGCGCTTGGAGCGCTGGTGCTCTACGCCCTGCTCGGTACGAGCTCTCGCTTGTCGGTCGGTCCCGACAGCGCATCGGCGCTGCTGGTCGGATCAGCGGTTGCCACCATCGGCGCCGATGTCGGGCCTCAGGACCGGGCCCAGATCGCGGCGGCGCTTGCCTTGGCCGTTGGCGCCATCGCTCTTCTGGCCTGGACCACCCGCCTCGGCTTTCTTGCTGACCTGTTGTCTCGACCGGTCCTCGTGGGCTACATGACCGGCGTCGCCGTCACCATGATCGTGAGTCAGCTCCCGAACCTCACGGGGATCTCCTCAGCGCGCCGTGACATGCCGGCGCAGGCGGTTGACATCGTGCTCCGGCTCGGCGACCTACAGCCGGCCCCCCTGGCCGTCGGAGCCGCTGTTGTGGCCGCTCTCACGCTGCTGCAGCGAATCCGGCGAGTGCCCGGTCCGCTCGTCGTCGTTCTCGGCGCCACCGCGGTCTCCGCGATGTTCGACCTCGAAGACCATGGTGTCACGACCATCGGCCGGGTGCCGAGTGGTCTCCCTCCCCTGACGTTACCGGGCATACCGACGCACCTGTGGCCCAGCGTGTTGGCTGCCGCCGCGGGTATCTGTGTCGTCGTCTTCACGGACAACATCCTCACTGCCCGGGCCTTCGCGACGCGCCGCGGCGATCGCATTGACGCCAACCAGGAGCTTTTGGCCCTGGCCGGGGCCAACGCCGCCGCAGGGATCGTGGGAGGGTTTCCTGTCTCGTCCTCGGGGAGCAGGACCGCCATTGCCGACACAGCGGGTGCTCGAAGCCAGGTGACCAGCCTCGTTGCAGCCGTGGCGGTCGCGCTGGTATTGCTGTTCGGGGCGAAGCTGTTGGAGTCGTTCCCGCGGGCAGCCCTGGGCGGGCTCGTCGTGTATGCCGCCGGGCGTCTCATCGACCTCACCGAGATGCGCCGGATCGCCGCGTTCCGCCGCAGTGAGGCTGTTGTCGCTGCCGCTTCATTCGCCGGGGTCTTGATGTTCGACCTCCTCGCCGGGATCGGGATCGCCGTGGCCCTCAGTGTTGTCGAGCTGTTTGCCCGTATTGCACGGGCCCATGACGCCGTGCAGGGGCAGGTTCCCGGGCTCGCCGGGCTCCACGACATCGACGACTACCCCGATGCCACCACCCTCCCCGGCTTGGTTGTGTACCGCTATGACGCTCCCTTGTGCTTCGCCAACTCCGAGGATTTCCGGAGGAGAGTCACCAAGGCCGTCAACGAGGCAGATGCTCCCGTCGAATGGGTCGTGCTCAACATGGAGGCCAATGTCGAGATCGACCTGACTGCCACCGACATGCTCGAAGCTCTGCGCAGTGAGCTTGCTTCACGAGGAATCCAGCTTGTTCTCGGCCGGGTGAAGCACGACCTCGCTGTCTATCTCGATCGAGCCGGCTTCACGTCGCGGGTCGGCGCTGATCATATGTATCCAACCCTGCCGACGGCTCTCGAGGGGTTCCTTGGGCGGCACGGCTCGGCGCCTCAGGGCTGACTGCCGCCCGTCCAACCCTCAGCGAGGGGCAGGCGAAGCGGGCTCCGGTGGACCAGTCCACATGGTGCTGGTTGAAGTTCATCTTCCCTCTCCCTGGCTGTCACGTGACGGCAAGGAGGCGGCCATGAATGTCTCGTAGGTTCCCTTGAAGCACGAACGAGCAAAGGGGAACATCATGAAGTTGCGAGCTGTATTTGCAGGTGCGACTGTGCTCTTCGGACTGGTGGGCACAGTCGCCGGTCCGGTTGCGGCCCAACCAGCGACGTTGTCGAACCCTGACTCAGTGGCCACATGGAAGCTGGACAAACGCGCCACCCTCTCTGCCGACCACCAGGCGCCAGGACCACCCTCCGGTGCTCTGGCCACGCCTGCCAACGGCCGCACCGGCCCATTTCCCGGACAGGTCATCCCTGGTTTCTCCGGTCTGGTCGACAACGGCGACGGCACCTTCTGGGCCTTGCCCGACAACGGCTTTGGCGCCAAGACCAACTCCGCTGACTTCCTGCTTCGCCTCTACCACGTCACCCCGAAATGGGAAACGGCCAAAGGTGGCGCCGGCGCCATCGAGGTCGGCCGCTTCATCTCGCTTCGCGACCCGGACAACAAGATCACTTTTCCTATCGTCAACGAAGCCACCCCCGAGCGCCTCTTGACCGGCGCCGACTTTGACATCGAGTCGGTGGTCCGTGCTCCTGATGACACGTTGTGGATCGGCGAGGAGTTCGGCCCATTTCTGTTGCATGTGGATCACACCGGCAAGCTCTTGGCCGCGCCGGTACCGTTCATCGGCGGCAAGTCGCCCCAGAATCCCTTCCTCGCCATCGGCGAGACACCGCTGGTGCCCCGAAGCCGGGGTTTCGAAGCCATGGCCTCATCGGCGAACACTCGCATGCTCTACCCCATCGTTGAGGGTGCGCTCACCAATGACTCCGAACCCCGTCGCCGGTGGATCTATGAGTTCGACACCAAGACCTCGGGCTACACCGGCAGGCGTTGGGCTTATCGAACCGATGCCGACCCCTTCGTCATCGGCGATGCCGTCATGGTTGCCAACCACCGCATGATGGTCATCGAACGCGACGATCTCGACGGTCCTCGTTCGGTCACCAAGAAGGTGTACACCTTTGACCTGCGCCGTACCGACCTCGAGGGTTTCGTGGTCAAGGAGTTGGTCACGGACCTGCTCTACCTCCAGAACCCCCACCACATCGGTGACGGTCGTCCCGAGGACGGCTATGGCATGGGCGATCCGTTCGCCTTCCCGATGCAGTCGGTCGAGTCGCTTGTTCGCCTGCGTGATGGTCGTCTTTTGATTGCCAACGACAACAACTATCCCGGCAATGCCGCACGAGTTCCGGGAACGCCTGATGACACCGAGATGATCGTGATCTCTCCACGTGGTGCACGAGTTCCCGAGCACAACACCGACGAGCGCCTCGTCATCGGTCACCGAGGCGCCAGTGGCTACCGTCCTGAGCACACGTTGGCTGCCTACGAGCTCGCCATTCGTCAATGCGCCGACGTGATTGAACCTGACTTGGTTGCCACCAAAGACGGAGTTCTCGTCGCCCGACACGAGAACGAGATCAGTGCCACCACCGATGTCGCCTCGCGTCCGGAGTTCGCAGCACGCAACACCACCAAGCTCATCGATGGTGTTTCGGTCACCGGGTGGTTCACCGAGGACTTCACCCTTCGTGAGTTGAAGACCTTGCGGGCCACGGAACGCATTCCATTGGTGCGGCCCCAGAACGTGAGCTACAACGGCCTCTTCGATGTGCCGACCTTCCAGGAAGTGCTCGACCTCGCTGCTCGCTACCGTACCTGCGACGGCCAACCGGTGGGCATCTACCCCGAGACCAAGCACCCGTCGTACTTTGACGGTATCGGCCTGTCCCTCGAGGAGCCTTTGGTCCAAGCCCTCAACGCCAACGGCTATCACGGCAGGTCAGATCCGGTGTTCATCCAAAGCTTCGAGGTCGAAAACCTGAAGAAGCTGGCGACGCTGACCAAGGTTCGGCTGGTGCAGCTCATCAACTGCAGCGGTGCGCCATGGGACTTCGCCGTCGCCGGTGACCCACGCACCTATGCCGACATGGTCACCGCGGCGGGACTTGACGAAGTGGCCGGCTACGCCGATGGCATCGGCGTGTGCAAGAACGTCATGATCCCCCGAGACCTTGCCAACAACCTGACCGCACCCTCCCCGGTGATCGCCCTTGCCCATGCCCGTGGCCTGGTCGTGCACGGCTGGACGTTCCGGGCAGAGAACGCCTTCTTGCCCGGCAATCTTCAGAGCAGCGCGGTCCCCAACGAATACGGCAACCTCACCGCCGAGCTTGCTGCGTTTCTCGATGCCGGCATGGACGGGTTCTTCACCGATCAGCCCGACCGTGGCGTCACTGCTGTGGCCCCGTATGAATCCTGACCGACGTTACGCCGTGTCCATGCTCAAAGGGAGTCAAGCCGTGGATCGCATCGCCGGAGCGTCGTCCATCCATCGAAGCCGGGTCGCCACCACTCCCAAACCCCAACAGCCACAAGGGTTCTGGTCGGCCAACCTCAAGAAGCGGGCCCAGGGTCATTCGTCATGTCCAGAGTCGTGCCGCGACATCGGACCAGAGCTGACGGAAGGCTGTTGCCGATGGGCTGGTCGGGGCGTAGACAGCGACAGGTGCGTGCTCGACGCCCATCTGCTCGATCACCACGGCATTGGGAATAACGGTGTCGAGAATGCCCGGAGTCTCCGCGGCGAGTGCGGCGACGAGCTCGCGCTGCAGCTTCTTTCGTCGATCGACCATTGAAGCGAACGGGAGGATGGCGGGACTTGTGAGGCGGTCGCCGAGGAATTCGGAAAGCTGATCGAGTGTGCGTTTCGACAGCGTGGTGGGAATGGTCGGCACGAGGAGGGCGTCGACGGCGGCGAACACGCTCTCACTGGTCAAGGTGAGGCCGGGAGGGCAATCGAGGATTGCCACGTCGTAGCGATCGGCGAGTGGCTCCAGGAGTGTTGCGAGGCGTCGGGTTGGTCGTTTGGTGTCGTCGAGGTGCAGATCGAGATGGCGCAGGGAGAAGTCGGCGGGGATCATGTG